>CAZFLF010000565.1:0-5106 GCA_964519825.1 uncultured Pirellulaceae bacterium
ATGGACTGCGACCGCACCAACCGACGACGTTCCCGGCGGGAAGGTTTCAGTAAGACTCGACAATGACGTTGCTCCCGCAGCGCGAATTCACGAAGGGCAGCTGCAGATCATCGAAGGAGGAACCGACGGAGACAGTTGGATTTCGACTCGTCAGGCGTTCGATTGGTCACCCGATCCGGTCGGTGAATCCATTCAGGTGACGTTCGACCTGATCCGCGATCGGCTGGAAGGGGAGGGCACGCCCAGTCAGCGGATCGGTTATTTGCTGGCGCTCCATGACTTCAACGACAACTCCACGACTCCTGGCGGGAATATTTTGGTGGACGGTAACCCAGAGGGCGCGACGACTCTGTACTTCGATTATCCAGGTTCGGATTCCGTCGGACGTGACAAGATTGGAAGCACCGGTTACGCGCCGGGACGCAACTACGGAGTCCGCATCACCAATACTGGCGACGGCAAATATCGAATCGAACAAGTGGTCGACGGCTTGTCGGAGGAGCCAGCAGCGACCAGTTCGGCAGCTGATCTCCCCTCTGGTGGATTTGGATTCGAGTATTGTTGCGGTCGAAGTTTCGTGGTGGACAACGTGGTTGTCGAGCGATTTCCCGCGCCGGCCGCGGACCAATCCCCGGAACGCGTCAAGTTTCAGGAACAGTTGGCAATTCGTCGCCAGGAATTGGAACTCGCAACGAAGCAGGCAGCGGAAGTGGCTCAAAATCGTCCCGGCAAGATTGCCTGGGCCAGTGACGTCTCTGCGTCCCCACCGGAGACGAGACTGCTCGTTCGTGGCAATTATGCCCAGCCCGGCGCGACGATGTCCGCGGCAGGATTTGCCGCTCTGTCCGATCAGGACCAGCAACTGAACCTGGTTTCCCCTCCAGCGGACGCGCGGACAACCGGACGAAGGACCGCTTGGGCGCAATGGGCGACGGATTCCAAATCGCGCGCGGCGGCGCTACTGGCACGGGTGCAGGTCAATCGCGTTTGGCAACATTATTTCGGCACCGGAATCGTCGCGACCCCGGAGAATTTTGGCCTGAGCGGCGCAGCGCCCACGCACCCTGAACTACTCGAGTGGTTGTCTGCGGAATTCGTCCGTTCCGGCTGGAGCCTCAAACACGTCCATCGTCTGATTCTGAACTCGGCGACTTTTTGTCAAAGCAGCGAAACGACAGATACCGCGCCATCGACCGATGCCGAGTTGTCCGGGATAGCTCGTTTTCCCACGCAACGGTTGGATGCCGAAGCCATTCGCGACGGCATGTTGGCGATCTGCGGCGATCTCGACTGCCGATTCGGCGGTCCGTACATTCCTACGAAGCTGGATGCCCACAGCGAAGTGGTCGTACCAGAATCGCAGGCCGGAGCGCGCCGCCGATCGATCTATGTGCAGCAGCGACGAACGCAGGTGACGAGCCTGCTGCAAGTCTTCGACGCCCCGTCGATTGTGTTCAACAGTACGCGTCGCTTCAGTGCGACGATGCCGTTGCAGTCCTTGAGCCTGTTGAATTCCGAATTTGTGATGGCACGAGCCAGAGCGCTGGCGGATCGACTCGAGCGCGAACGTATGGACGAATCTGCCCGGCTTTCCTGGACCTATGAAGTGATCTTCGCCAGGCCAGCCCAAGCCGACGAGTTGGACGCGGCACGCCGATTCCTCGACGACCAGACGCGCGAGCACGCGTCCGGCGCGGATGCGCGCCGCCGGGCATGGCGCGACTTGTGTCAGGCACTGCTCATTAGCAACGAGGCCCTGTATGTGGACTGAATCGGTCTCTCGTCGGATGTTCTTGTCGCATTCCGCCGGCAGCCTGGGTGGATTGGCCCTGGCTCATTTGCTCGACGGTGAGAACCAGTCTGTTCAGGCCGGCGATACCCATCGGGCCGGGTCATTTCGTTCAGCGGCAGCCACCGCCAAATCGGTTATCTGTTTGTTCCAACACGGCGGACCGAGCCAGATGGACTTGTTTGACCCGAAGCCAGCATTGCAGAAGTATCACGGCCAGCCGTATCCCGGCGGCGATCTCGAAGTCCATTTCGACAAGCAAAAGGGAAATGTTCTCGGCAGCCCTTACAAGTTTCAACCATACGGACAGTGTGGCATGGAGTTGTGTGAGCTGTTGCCGCACACGGCGCAGATCGCCGATGACATCACGTTGATTCGTTCGATGAGCACCGAATCGGTCGACCACGAATCCGCGTTGCGACTGATCCACACCGGCCGTTTTCTGGCGGGGATGCCGGTTTGGGGTTCGTGGGTGCTCTACGCGTTGGGAACCGAGAACGCCAACCTCCCAGCCTATGTGGTTCTGTCCGATCCAGGAGGTTCGCCGGTGGATGGCGACCACAACTGGTCGAGCGGCTGGATGCCAGCGGTTTATCAAGGCACGCCGTTTCGGTCCGGCAGTTCACCGGTCCTGAATTTGTCCACGCCAGCTGATATTTCCGCCGGTGCTCGCCGCAATCAACTGCGATTCTTGGAGGAGACAAATCGACGCCACCTGCAACGCTTTCCCGGCAACACGGAATTGGCGGCTCGCATTGAGAACTTCGAGACCGCAGCGCGGATGCAGACGTCGGTTCCGGCCGCGATCGATTTCTCCGGCGAATCCGCTGCCACACGCCGGTTGTACGGGATCGACAATAAGGACACCGCCGAATACGGCGCGCGGTGTTTACTGGCGCGGCGTTTGGTCGAACAGGGTGTGCGGTTTGTGCAGCTGTATCTCAAAGGCCAGCCGTGGGACACGCACAGTAAGAACGCCGAGAGCTTAAAGGGATTGTGCGCAATGACTGACCAGCCCAGCGCGGCGCTGGTTCAAGATTTGAAGCAACGCGGGCTGCTTGAAACGACGATTGTTATGTGGACTGGCGAATTCGGCCGGCTCCCGATCTCGCAAGGAACCGACGGACGCGACCATAACCGGCATGCATTTTCCACCTGGATCGCCGGCGGCGGATTCCGAGCGGGTTACGTCCATGGAGCGACCGACGATTTCAGCTATCGTTCGGTGGACCAGGTCGTGAACGTCCACGATCTGCATGCCACTCTGTTGCATACCCTCGGCATCGACCACCGGAAGCTGGCTCTGCCTCACGACGGCCGCGACACGAGCCTGACCGACGCGGAAGTCACCGGCGCGAAGATCGTGCGGGAATTGTTGGGTTAGGCCTGTTTCCACTGAAGCTTGCATGGAGCCGGGTCACCATGGAGAATTGCCCCGACAAAACTGAGTCGCTCGTGTGGTGGTGCCGTGATGTCCCTGTCAGTCACCTGCCAGAACTGTGGCAAGGCCTATCGTGTGAAGGAGGAATTGGCTGGGAAGAAATTCCGTTGTCAACAATGCGCGACCCTGGTCTCTATTCCGGTCACGGAGTTGCTCCCGGAGCTCGACGTGGAGGCTCTTCTGCCGGTCCCAGTGCCATTCATGCCAGCGACCAACACGTTGCCCATGCCACCGGCGGTAATAGATGTTTACCCAGCCAGTATGCCGCGCAACGTACTCGCGACGAATGATTTGCCCCTGCCGCTGATCAAACCTAAGCCAAAGAAGAAACCATTACCGCCGAGCGTCGCTTCCGCTTCTTTCCTTGCTGGGCTGCTTGGCGGCGCCGTTTTATTGCTATCGATTTTTGTAGTGACGTCGGTAATTTCGATCGAGTGGGGCATGGTCGTCTTGTTTTTTTTGCTGTTACCAGCAGACATCGCCGTGGGGCTCACGTCGACAATCGGCGTGCTGCGAGTGGCATACCGAGAGGGCTTTTCAAGTGTGATGATGTGCCTATTTGTTCCTTTCTATTACTTTTATTTCATCGTTTCTCGATGGCGATACACGGCCCGGTATGGTTGGATGTTTTTTGTCCAGTCGACGGCGTCGATCGTCGTCTTTGTCGTGCTCGCCATCCAAGCACCCCGCGAGACACCCCAGGAGAGACATCGCCGGATTGAAGCGCAAAACGAGCGGATTCTAAACAGGTCGCTGGCCAGATCTGGACTGGTGATAAGTTCTTCGAATCAATCGTCATCGCAGCCGTCGGGATCCCCCAATTCGCCGGTGAACATCCACAGTTCGCCCCTCCCGCAAATGACACCCAAGGGAGTAAACACAATGCATGCGAAAATAAAAAAGAACTCGGACGATTTTCACCGTCAGATGACCGATTGGGGCAAGGAAAACGAAAAACGTCGCCAGCAAATGATTGGCGATCTAGAAGCAGATCCAATTCGGCGACATCAGCGGGATGCCGTTTCCGATCGAGAACCCACGGCACCAGGACGCGAGTCACGAGGGCAAACTCGATCGACCACTGAAGTCGAGACCATCTCGACACCGGCGACCAGCGCCGGCAGATTGGAAGCAACTCAAACCGTCTTTGTGTTGTGGGGCAGTCAATGGTATGAGTGCAACGTTGTGGACGCCTCCGACCCGGAGAAGCCGAAAATCACTTATTTGGGCTGGGGCGACTCATTTGACGAATACGTTTCCCTGGATCGGGTGCGGATCCCAAATCGATGAACGATGCCATCGCTAGACCCGCCGCTGGGGCATAATTCTCACAACGCTCGCACGCCTACTCGTCCCGGTCACGTCCCAACACGGTCGCATTACCCAGATTAGCTTGACCGGAGCGGGGCCGTGGACTTACCATACTCTCGCATCCAACGGCTTCGATGAGTGCGCGGACTGCCAGCGAACTTGCCAAAGTCGGACACGCCGGAGCGCAATCCACCGCGCTCCAATAACCTACCTGTGATTACAAGTGTTCCCGCATGCAACCCAACCCACGGGATGTGGCTATGAATTGGTTGCGGATCAGATTCATTGCAAGATCAGTGCTGTTTTTGGTGCTGGCGCTGCTGGCAGGAGCCAATCCGGCATTTGCCCAGTCGCAGCTCCATGACCGGATTGATCAGGCAATTGAGGCTCCTCCATCCCCCCCGGTCTCGGCTCTTTGCACCGATTCCGAGTTTTTGCGGCGACTGTATCTCGATCTGACAGGTGCGGTCCCGACCGCGGCGGTGGCTAAGGTCTTTCTGGCTGACACGAATCCGGCGAAACGAGTTGCCGCGGTCGACAAGTTGTTGGCTTCGCCGCAATTCAT
>CAZFLF010000566.1:0-5098 GCA_964519825.1 uncultured Pirellulaceae bacterium
GCCACGTGGTCCGAGAGACTGCTGCAACTGCTCGACGAACTAGGTCGGCGTCGCATGACCAACGTGCTGGTGGAAGGTGGGGCTGCGACTTTGGGTGGCTTGCTTGATCAACAGCTCGTGGACGAAGTACATGTCTTCATCAGTCCGCGCGTGATTGGCGGAGTTGCTGGGCTGGGACCGGTTGGTGGGACGGGTGTGGAACAACTGGCACACTCACTCAATCTAAGCAGTTGCCGATGGGAGGAAATGAACGGCGATTTTCACTTCTCGGGCCGATCCGCTCGGCCGAAAAAAAGTTGACTCCCTCGTCATTCCCGCGCGTCAAATGCGTCGATTTCCAGATCGATCAATAAGTCAAGGAGTTCCAGACCAACCGGTCGACGTAACGGATCCTTGGCCAGCATGCGACGCAGCAAGCGGCACACACTTGGCGAAAGATGTGGCGCCCTGGTGCGCGGATCTGGCGGCGGAAGCAGACGGTGCGCGGCGGCCAATTCCGCTTCATCGAAATGGTTAAACGGCCTCGATCCGGTGACCATCTCAAACAGCAGCACACCCAACGCATAAACATCGCTGGCTGCGGAAATCGGAATGGCGTCGCTCAGCGATTCGGGTGCGAGATAACCCGGCGTGCCGAGCAACAACTCGCGATGATTCTGGATTTCCGATACTTGCCGTGCGAAACCCAGATCACACACTGTGACATGGCCATTGACGGCCACGAAGATATTGTCTGGTTTGATATCACCGTGCAGCCAACTGCGATCGTGCAACGCGCCGAGACCCTCGGCCGTCTGACGAGCGATCCAGAGAGCTTTGGCAGCCGACAGGCTTGTGCCAGGAGCCATCAAATCTGCGACTGTCCAACCGGGCTGAAATGGTAACACCAGGAATCGAGGTGGGCGGTCGACGTGGGCGGACAGAACACAGGCCAAATGCGGGTGCGCAACGGATTTGCTGAGAAACGCTTCGCGTTGCAGCATGGCAACAACTCGGGAATCCGACGCACATTCCGGCTTAATCATTTTGATGGCATAGTCGGCGGTCGCGGTCGACGTCGAATCGAGCGGTTTGGCCAGGAATACTTCGGTCCAGGCTCCTGTACCCAGAAGTCGCTCGAGCCGCCACGGTCCCAGGGTGGAACCAGCGGACCAGCGCGCACTGCGATCGGCCGGCGCGTTTGCCGTGTGTTGATTGACGAGCATCTGATTGCGGGATTCCGTACTGAGTATCGGAATAGAGAAGGGTCGGACCGGGTCTTGTCACTTGGGTCTTGGTCGCGTTATAGGTTGCATCGGACATTCGCGTGGCGGAGTTGACGAATCGCTGCCCCTTGTTGCCGAATTTGACCGTAACTAGAATCCGAAGCTTTGAAACACGAACAGGTTAGGAGGCTAACAATGTCGGTTCGCAGTCTCGCATGTCTCTCTTTGCTCGCAATCTCGTGCTCGTTGGCAGTAGTCACTGGTTGCACTGGCTGCTCTGGTCCCCCTGAACCGGGTGGATCACCAAGCGCACCGTCCAGTGGCAGCGGAGACTCGCACACCACGAGCGGCTAGTCCCTCGTCGAATCGGAAGTGAGTCTTCGGGATCGTTAACGTCGATTGTCGTCATCAGCTCATGTGCCGCACGGAGAATTGGTTATGAAGCGACTACTCACGTTGGCTTTGGTGTCGGTATGGTTTCTTAGCACGATCTCTTGTGCACGCAGCGGCGCCGAGTCCGCGGCATCGAGTGGCGGCGCGTCGGTTGCGCCGACCGTCGAAACGGGAACGGCGGAGGGGCCGGCGACTTCAGAAGCTGTGCCGAACGCTGAAACCAAACTCGATCGCAAGAAGGCGAAGAAGCGTCCTCTCGTGGGATTTGTCACGAATGGAATTGACCCGTTTTGGTCGATTGCTGAAGCCGGAGCACGAGCAGCGGCGAAGGAATTTGATGTCGAAGTCGATGTTAAGATGCCGTCGTCCGATGGGCGTATTGCAAATCAGAAACGCATGATTGAAGAATTGCTAACACTTGGAGCAAGCGGCATTGCGGTCAGTCCGATTAAGCCGGAAGACCAGCTCGATATTCTGAATTCAATCGGTGAGCAGTGTCACTTTCTCACACATGATGCGGATGCTCCAGACTCGAATCGGCTCGCTTATGTTGGAATGAATAATTACGACGCCGGGCGTGTGTGCGGCAAGTTAGTGAAAGAAGCGATTCCCGACGGTGGCGAGCTCATGATTTTTGTTGGCTCGTTGGATCAGCTTAACGCTCGGCTCCGTCGCCAAGGACTGATCGATGAATTACTAGATCGTCCCCACAACCCTAAAAATTATGATCCTCCGAATGTGGGGGTTCTCAAGAGTGCAAAGTACACAATCCTCGATACTCGCACCGATGACTTCGACAAAGCCATTGCCAAATCTCTGGCGGAAGAGGCTATCACAAAGTACCCAGACCTTGACTTGATGGTGGGTCTATTTGCCTACAACCCACCGCAAATGCTGGCCGCCCTTAAGGAGGCAGACAAAATCAACAAGATCAAAGTAGTGGGTTTTGACGAAGCGGACGGGACGCTGGCAGCAATTCTTGATGGCTCCTGCGTTGGAACCGTGGTGCAAGACCCTTATCGCTATGGATATGAGTCAGTTCGCATCCTGGCCGGATTGGCGCGAGACGACAAGTCAGTTCTTCCGCCGAACCGCTACTTGGAAATCAAAGAACGAGTCATTCGCAAGGATGACGCCAAGAAATTCTGGGATGAATTGAAGCAACGAATTCAGGAAGGGGAAAAAGCCGGCAAGACAGCCAGCTAGAGATCCGCTCAATTGAATTGATTTAGATCGACCAAGCGTGTTGATCCGATGACAGTGAATCAAGATCCGTCGCGTCGTCCGCTGATCGACGTTCGTGGCGTGGTGAAAGACTATCCCGGCGTCAAAGCTCTTAAGAGTGTCAATCTGACGCTGTTTCCCGGTGAAATCGTCGCGATCATCGGCGAAAATGGCGCGGGCAAGAGTACTCTCATGAAGATCCTGGCCGGAGTGCTAACTCCCGACTCCGGTTGCCTGGAGCTCGACGGCCAACCGATGGTCATCAACTCGGTCTATGAAGCGTTGCAGCGTGGCATCTCGCTGATTCATCAGGAACTCAATTTGGCGGACAACCTCGACGTTGGCGCCAACATTTTTCTCGGACGCGAACCGAGACGATTTGGATTGGTCGACAAGCCGCGAATTCGCGTCGAAGCAACTCGATTGCTCAAGTTGGTCGGTCTGGATGTTGATCCGGATACTTTAGTTAGGAACCTGTCAATCGGTCATCAGCAAATGGTTGAGATTGCGAAAGCGCTTTCGACAAACGCTCGCGCCTTGATCATGGATGAACCGACTTCGAGCTTGTCGCAGCACGAGACTGAACAATTGTTCCGTGTTATTCGCGATTTGCGCTCGCGCGGCGTGTGCATCGTCTATATCTCGCATCGACTCGGTGAAGTGAAAGAACTAGCCGACCGGGTCGTGGTCCTACGAGATGGCGAAAATGCCGGGAACCTGACCAAAGAGCAGACAACGCATGACGCAATGGTCAAGTTGATGGTCGGGCGCGATATCTCCCAGTTCTACTCCCGTCGTTCCCACACCCCGGGCTCGGCTCTCCTTGATGTGATCGACGTACGAACATCGGCGAATCCGGGTCACCGGCTTTCGCTGTCAGTTCGCGCCGGTGAGATTGTCGGCCTGGCGGGGCTTGTCGGCGCCGGGCGGACGGAGATGTTGCGGGTACTGTTCGGGATCGATCCGGCGATCGGCGGCGAGGTTCGTGTCGCGGGAATTCCCGTGACGTTGCGCAGTCCCATCGAGGCGATCCGGGCTGGAATCGCACTAGTGCCAGAGGACCGCAAGCAACAGGGTTTGATCTTGGAATTCGCCGTACGAAACAACATCAGCCTCGCCGGGCTCCGTCGTCGTCGACACTTGCTGGGATTCTTGAACTTCGAGGCCGAGCATTGTGATTCTTTGGAGATGATCGGCAAACTAAACATCAAGACTCCGCACGACAAACAAATCGTGCAGTATCTCTCAGGAGGAAACCAACAAAAGGTCGTGTTGGGCAAGTGGCTATCGCTTCAGCCGCGCGTCTTACTGCTCGATGAACCTACACGCGGCGTCGACGTGGGAGCGAAACAAGAAATCTATGCGCTCATGGATCGGCTCGCTGCTCAAGGCGTGGCAATTTTGTTCGCGTCGAGCGAAATGGAAGAGATTCTTGGAATGTCTGACCGGGCGCTCGTGATGCACGAAGGAAGGATCACGGGGGAGCTCTCCCGCGATCAACTGAGCGAAGAGGCCGTGATGCAACTGGCCACCGGTCGCTCAGCTTCCGCTGCGTGAAGTGGCCGAGTCTCTTCGAGACTCGAGCCCGCGCGCCTGGATCGGCTCCTACTAACTGCGCGGGTGCGCGTCTCGGAGAGACGCGACCACGATCAACCAGTTGCGGACAATCGACCAGGCGTCTGGTCATCGGTCAGCAGGTCGTGCAAACGATCGAATTCATCGTGATTGGCGAAGTGAATGACGATTCGGCCCGATCCGCGCGCGGTTTCCTTGACGTCAACCTTCGTCCCCAGCGCCACACGCAGCTCTCGTTCCAACGCCGACAATTGATCGCTGGACGAACGTCGTCGGTTCGGTTTGCCATGCTCGGAAATGGGAATGATTTGGCCGTCGAGCTCGTCGACCTTCTCTTGGACGAGACGTTCGACATCGCGCACGCTTAAGCCATTCGCTTTAACTCGCTCGGCAAACGCGACTTGCTCATGCTCCTCGCCCAAAGGGAGCAACGCCCGCGCATGTCCTGCCGAGACTTCACCGCGGCGCACGGCATCCAGCACCGATGCGGGCAACTCCAGCAGCCGCATCAAGTTCGCGATCGTCGATCTGTCGATTTTCAACCGCTGAGCCAGGTCGTCCTGCGTGCAGTGATGCTCGTCAAGATAGCGCTTGAACGACATGGCCTTTTCGATCGGATTCAGATCTTTGCGTTGGAGGTTCTCGACAATGGCCAGTTCGGCAACCAGTCGATCGTCCGCTTCACGCACCCGGGCTGGGAC
>CAZFLF010000567.1:0-5097 GCA_964519825.1 uncultured Pirellulaceae bacterium
TAAGAGCTGCCTCACGAACTATGCCCAGGAGCACTCCGCCTTTTTCTGGCAGAACGTGGGGAACCACCGGCGTGACAAGTCTGGGAGTCACGGATTGAAAGCATTGCTTTCCACGACCCTAAAACGGGTCAAGCCCGGCTAACCAGCTCGACATGTGGGATTCAGTAGTCGCCCATGATCATGCGCCGACCGCCAAGCGGGAGCTACCGAGCGGAGGCTTCAGACGCAGGCTTTGTGCTCCCGTCCAACGCTGCGGCGAAAAATCTGGATCCAGCCAGTTCTAGCAGCGTCATCGCGGCTGCAGGATCGCCGCGACTTTGACTTTGCGCTATTTCGCCAGGTTTGTACTTATTTCTTCTTCTTGCCCTGCAATGCATCCTTCACCTTGTCGACCCCCTGTTTGATTTTGCCGGCTGCTTTGTCGATGTCTCCTTCGCGCTTCAACCGACTGTTGCCTGTGAGTTCGCCCACGGCTTTCTTGACACGCCCCTTGTACTCGTCGCTTTTTCCGCTCATTGCCAATCTCCTAATTGCAAATCAGTCCCTTGTGAGCAACGGCGATTGTGCCAGGGACAATCTCAGCCCAATGCCGCCTTTTAAACAGAAATGCGGATGCGAATCCCATGCCGCTGAGCACTCGTCGGCGAGATGGTACAAAACTTGCGGGATTGCTCGCCGACGGACCGGCTCGTAGCTACGTGAATCGACAGTCAAAAATCCATCCGTGGCGGCCGGTCCGATTTTTTTGCAAGGAGATCAGATATGTTGAGCAAACCTTTCTCTTGGACCTTTGCCCTTACCCTAGGCCTGGCGGTGCTCGGGGCAAAATCGGTGAATGCGCAGAGGGTAGATGCCCCGAAGCGGGCGGTCGTGCAACCGGAAACGGGCCAAGGACAAACCTACCGCGCAAAACAGATAATTGGCGGGAAGGTGAATATTGATGGAAATGTATCCATCGGTACGGTAGACGACATCGTTTTCGACGACAGCGGTTTCGTGGAATACTTGATTGTCGCGAACGAAGGCAAGCTCGTGACGGTTCCCTGGGAAGCAGCCAAGTTCAATTTCCAGGAACGAACCGCATACGTGAAAATCACGAACGAGCAATACCGCCAGATTCCGACTTATAGCGTCGAGAAGTATCCGGTGTTTTCCACTCCGGACTATCGCATTGAGACTTACAAGTACTATGGTCTGCCGCCCCGTGAGCGACGGGTCGACCGACGGTTGGACCGGAAGTCGTAATCGGGCTGGTTACGAATTCGGACGCTGAGGCAAACAGGCGGGAATTGCACAACCCGCATTCCTTACTGTTGTCAGCCCAGTAAACGTCCCTGATGACTGAACGAGATGAACAACACGCGCTCGAGGGACCGAGCGTTTCTTTTTTTTCAGCAACCCAATGCGATGTGCGACCGTTCAGAAGGCTGGCCCCAGTGACTCACCAGAGACGCGAAGTCGCACGAGGGTAAGAAGACACGGACGGGCGAGGAGAGGGAGAAAAACAATAGGCCCGAAAAGTTTGGCGAGAAGTTTTTATCTCGCTACTTTCCGGGCCCATGCTTTTACGCGGCGCCTACGGATGGCGTCGACATAAATATTGTTTGTTGGCAATCCAAAAGAACCGCGTTATTTCGGAGGAGTCGGAGCTGGTGCCGCTGGATTCTGGGTGTCTTCGACTGCGTCCGCCTTGCGTTCGCCAGCTGATTCAATGGCGTCTGCCTTGCGTTCGCCGGCACTTTCAATCGCGTCGGCTTTTCGTTCAGCCGGATTGGTAGCCGCACTGCCGAATGCGTCTCGACCAGTCTGATCCCGAACTTTCTCGGCTTGTTCCTGCGAAGCATCCCGCACCTGCTCGGCTGCATTTTGCGAGTTATCGCGAATCGCATCTGCCTGGCGGTCGGCTGGAGTCTTTTCGCAACCGATGACTGCTAGGCTAATCAGGGCAGTGGTCAACATGAGAAACGTCTTCATAAATCACCTTTGTCAAAAATCGTTCATTGGCTAACTGAACGTCGGTCACGTCGACATTCACGTAATGCCTATTCACTGCAAAAGCTGAGCCAGTGAAAAGTATGAAAAGTGGAAAAAAACGTTGACTACTCGATATCTCACAAAAAGTGGACGTTTCACGGAATACGCCTCGTGTCCGGACCCGTCAACCGACTAAGAGTGAGTGACAGCCGCTCAACCGGGACGCCCGACGACCTACGGCGATCAGCGGTATTTCTACGGTGACTCCGCCGCCAGATCACTCGGTTTTACCCAGTTTGGGTTGAATGACCGCGCGGGACTAGCGTTGGCGCTGCACGATGTACTCCGCCAACGACGCAACGTGACAAACATCGTTTTTGCGCAGGTGGATTCGTTTAACCGCAAGCCGCAGGCGAGCGCGTTTGGGCGCAGTCGATTTCAGCTTCAAGCGCTCGCCTGCGGCTTGCGGTTAAACGATTACTCGTGGAAATCCGTATTCGCTTCCGGGAGTTCGAGTGCCTGGATCCAGGTGTTTCGGAAACGGACGTCATGCCCTTCACACTGTAGTTTGAGACCACCTGGAACGTCGGTAATTCCCTTTCCTCCTTCGTTGCCGCCATCGATGCCCGAATTCGCTCCTCCCCACACCTGGCTGATCGTCTGATTCGTGTGGACCTTTTTGCCGTTAAAGTACATGGTGAGCATCGCTTTTTCGGTCAGCTTGCCATCCTTGAACCGAGCCGCACGGAACGCGATGTCGTAGGCGTTCCATTTCCCCACGCCGTTATAGGCTTGATAGGGTGATTCGGTTTCGTTAATGACCGCGCCCATTCCGTGCTTTGTCTTGTCGCCGTCCAGAATTTGGATTTCGTAGCGATTCTGCAGATAAACTCCGCTGTTCCCCCCTGGCTTCATGACCAAGAATTCGATGTGCAACCGGAAATCGCGATACGGCGACTTCGTAACAATATCAGCCGTGCCATATCTCCCCCCAGCGGCGACCGGGTCGTCGCTCATGACGACGGTCCCTTTGTCGATCGGATCCTCTACGATCTTCCATTTGATGGGCAACGAAGATTTGAATCCTGGGCCCTGCCAATAAGTCCATTTCGCGTCCAATAAATTCCGTGTGCCGTCGATAATCACCTCGGCGCGGGGGAGTGGAGTCGCGCCCACGCCCACCTCAGCAAACGTCACGGCTCCTGCCCCAAAGATCCCTGCCATCAGATTGCCGGCAATCAGCAGGATTGCCAGCAAATAAGGACGTTTGATACGCATCGCCATTCCTTCCGTTTCGTGCACAAAATGCCTGAACAAGTTCGTTTTTCAAACCGTCCACTAGACCAAATAGAATCAAAATGGAGCATCGCCGTCGTCTTGCGACGATTCAATAATGCGGTCGTTCACTTCATCCTCCCCCGATTGTGCTTTTTCGCTCAGCACTTTGAAGCTGGTCGCTTCGGCGTTGAGAAAGAACTTCACTTCGCTATTGGCATCCTTTTGCCACTTCCTGCCGCTCAACCGGTAGGCGATTTCGGTTTCGTCACCGATGTTTAGGTCATCGACGGTATCGCACCCATCATTGGTGAATTCGAACGGAATGTAGTTGATAAACCGTCCATTGTTTTGCTCGAGAACGACCAGCCTTTTGCGAAAGCCTTTTTGCCCGTAGGTCTTGGTTTCTTCGATGAAGTGGACTACGCCACGAATCTTTGCATCGCTCATTGCCTAAAGCCCAACTTGAATGCTTCGAACGTCGGAGTATTTGCAGCACCGGTTCGACATCGTAACGGGATTCTGGCTCGAGATAAACACGCGGGCTGAAAACGGAAGGTCGCGAAACCGCCCATCGCCGGCCTCCCCCGCGGAGAATTCATCAAGAGCCCGACACGATCAAACGAAATAAGGAGATAAGCAATCGTTCCGCGCCGCAAGCTCTGGCCGCCGCTGTAGATGGCCTTTCAAGGCCGTCCTGGGCGGGTTTGTGCACGGCTTGGACGAGACCATCCGAATTGCGGCCCCCTGTAGCTGGCGATGCTGGCAGTCTTATCTATATAGAGAACCGATTCGCACTGGTTTGCAAGTTGCGGGTTATCGATTGATTCATGGAAAGGTCGTTACTTTCTCGCAGTCTCCAAACTTGCCATCTGACAATGTCCGCCGTCAACGTAGTGCAACGATATGTCCATTGGAGCGACGCGAATCGCGCCGCTCGCGTCGTGAAGATTTTGACTCCTTACATCCACGGCCACACGCTCGACGTTGGCTGTTGGAATGGACTCGTCGCCCGCGAATTGTCCGATGACATCGTTGGCATTGATGTAACGCGGCCGCCCGATCCTGTGATCCCCGTGACCGTTTTCGATGGCCAGAAGATTCCTTTCGGAGACGGAGAATTTGACACGGTCTTATGCTGCACTGCGCTGCACCATGCCGAGGACCAACACGCGTTGCTCGAGGAAATGAAACGTGTTGGAAAGCGACTCGTCATCATGGAGGATCGCTTTGACAGCGCGTTCGATCGGGCGTCGGTGATTGCGTTGCACGCAATTGGCTCGCGGCTGGTTGGCATGCCGTATCTCAAGCAAGGGTTTCGCCACATTGATGACTGGCTGAGTTTGTTCTCGAAGCACCAGTTGCGCGTCGAATCGTGCGATCGTCATCCCGGCATCCAACCACTGTGGTTGGGTCTGCGGCACTACGTGTTCGTTTTGCAACCCACTTGATTGTGTGTGTCCCTGCAGAAGCGACGGAGCTTGCGATGTCTCGAAGACATGCCATTATCACCTGCTGCGACGCTCGCTTTGGCGACTTTCTGCTTGACCATTGGCTGACGTCGCTACAGGCCAACGTTGACTTGACGGGCGTGGATGTCGTGGTCCTGGATTACGGTCTATCGGAGTTGCAGCGAGCCACTTTGTCCCAACGACGCGTACGCTGCTTTCCTTGCGTCAAGGACGGCATCGTTTGCAATTTGCGGTATCGCGATATGTGCCGGCTATTCGACGCCACGGACTATGACCAAGTCCTTTCAGTCGACTCAGGCGATGTGATTTTTCAAGCGGACGTCCGCCACCTATTCGAATTTGAACCAGACAAGTTTCTCGCGGTTCCCGAACAATT
>CAZFLF010000568.1:0-5090 GCA_964519825.1 uncultured Pirellulaceae bacterium
AGCGCGCCTGGACGGATATTGTGCGCTGGCGGTCGGAGTTGAGAATGGTCTCAAAAGTACGTCCTCGAAATCGAGTGGCAGCTCAAGCGAAATCGAGCATGCTTTTAGACCCGGATAGAAATATCCGGCCTTACAACGCGGAGCGCTAGCGGACGCCGGGAGTCCGCTGGGGGTTCCAATGGTGTTTCTCGTGACGGACGTGCTTGAGCCAGGCGTACAAGGCGTCGTAGATCACGAAGCCGTGGCGCAGCATTTCGTGGTCGTCGGAAAAGTTCTGCGACAAGCCCAACGAGATCGCGAGCAAGCCGGCACACTGTGGAGCTAGGTCTTTCGATCTGTGGCTTGCCCTCCGTTCACAGTAAGAAGGTCCAAGTGAGAACGATGAGGAGAACCAGCACAGCCCCCAGTGCGAAGAACCAAAGGTGACGTGGGACTGTCCCACTCCTGGTTTCCTCGCGCTCGTGCTCGTCCTCTCTTTCTTTCTTCTCCGCGTTTTCTCTTTCCCTTTCCTTCTTCTTCTGCATTGCCTTTTCTTGCTTGTGATCCATTGTTCACCCTTCGGCAGGAATTAAAGATTGCCCGGGCACTAGTGTTCCTTGGCGCGACATTCCGGACGAGCAGCACATATTGGCCGGAGTCTGTTCCCAAAGGTCTCAGAAGTCATACGCTAATCGAGAGCCCCAACTATGAACCCAGCCGTCACCTAAACCACCGGGCAAGGGTGCGTCGCGATGCAACGCCGAGTAATCGAACTGGAGTTTGGCGTTGGGATTCAGGAACCAGTTGAGGCCGGCGGTCATGTCGTGCAAGACACCACCGTTTAGCCCATCATTGTTCAAATCGAGATAGTTGTACCGAGCACCGATCTGCCAAGCGCCTCGACCGCGACACACGCCACCCGAATCATCGCGGACAAAGAAAAACGGTTCGTTGGGAATCACCCGATCAAAGTGACCGGTTTTCTTGTTGTAGTTGTCGTGGTCACCGGTGAGATAATAGAGGACTTGGAAGTACCCACCGTGATAGGTCGCATTTCCGGCCGACGGCGCGGCGGCGGTCGCTCGTGCGTCTTGCAAACCGCTCACGAGATACTCGGCCTGCATCGTCCATGAGCCATACACCGCGACCAACTCAGTATTTAGCCACTGCATGTCATCGCCAAATAACGTACCGGTGTTGGCGGGAGTGGGCCAAACGGTCGATAAGCCGGTGCGAATCGCCGGGCGCGTGCGGAATGTGATTTGGTCCCCAACCGTGCTGGCTTGGCGTCCCGAAAGTCCCGCGTGCAGCAGACCACGACCGTCGTCGACGTACCACAACAACTTCGTCACACGTGCGGTAACGGCGTAATCACCGTCGTTGTTGTTAAAGGCAAAGACGCTACTGCAAGGTTTGAATATACCTATGTTCCACGTTCCCATTTCTTCTTCACCCAGCGTATCAAAGATTGAAATGCCCGGCGAGAATCCGTTGAACGCGCCTCCGTAGAACGAGTCCTGATTGAACGATCGTTCCATGAACGGCTGGAAGCGGCTGCTCACCAGATGCTCAAAACCGATCGCTTCTTTGTGATTGCCAATCCGGCAGTTACCGACGACTGGCAGGTGTTTGAATTGCAACCACAAGTCCGTTGGCGCGGTCACGGCCAGGTCAATCGAGCCAGTATCCGCGGAATTACGGACGCGAGCGCCATTCACGAAGTCGTACTCGCACGCCCAGTCAATTACTTCGTACATCGTGCCGTCGACTCGCAGTCGAGCGCGCCGAAAGTCCACTCCGTCGCCATACTGGTTGGAAATTCTGTTGACGTCGTCGGGAGAGGCTGGAACGCTGTACAAATTTGGGTCGGCGCTGAACCAACCCACGTCAAACTGAGTGCGTCCGCCGACATGAACGCGAAAGTCCTTGGCTTTCGTCGACAGCTCTAATCCGTGGTTCCAACTTGCCGTCATCCCCAAATCACTCCCCACGACATGACCGTCGGTTTCTTCCACTTTTGCCTGTTCGTAAGCCGTGATCTCTTCACGCACGATGTTGCGAACGTCCCAGGCCGTGAAGAGGTTTCCATCGTAGTTGGTGTTGTACTCGGTGGGTTGAGGAGGGAGTTGCGCGATATACGTCGGTTGTATTTCTCCACGCACGTTTTCGCCAACAATGGGAGCCGAGATGTCCGGAGGAGCTACCTCGCCCCGACCAGGTATCTCCGCTCGAACTCCGTTCGCCAACAAAGCTCCGGCCAGCACTCCGCCGAGAAAGATGTCGCGTGCCAATCTCAGTTTCCCGACGGACCGTTTCGACCAACGAATCCATCGCACACTCTTATCGAGCACACTGCGTCTCACGGTTCCCTCCAATACAACGCCGGAGTTGGTCGGCAATGAACGTCAAGCGTCGTTCCGGTTTGAAAAACTAGTCCCTTGTTACACTGCGCTATTAAGCTGTCGATTTGCGTCGGATCAGCCAATTGCGCGGTGGCGGAGAGGACGGTTCAATGCGAGCATCTTGCTTTTGCGGATCGTTAACAAACTACAATCCACGCGCCACCGAATCGTCGAGTAACTCTGTTAACATCGAAACTTCCAGTACAGAACCAACAGAAAACGGCGCTTTTCACGCACGATCGGAACACTCGGAAGTGTCCGCTGCGAAAATCTGCTGACCGGGAGGACCAAATGGCCTTATCAGGAACCCAACATCGCGCACACGTAGGGAAACCGTTACCGGCGTCATAATCGGAACAGCTTATCAATCACTTCAACGGGAGTGTCCGTCGAGCGATCAGAACTGAAATGCCATGACCAGTGCCGAGAATCTTCGTAGCGCATTGTTGGCAGTCGAGGCAAACGAGCAGTTTACCGAGGCCAGCCTGCGATTCCGTGACAACAGCAGCTTGTATTTCTGCCACCGCGTCGGTGAGCGCTGGGCGAAAGCGGTCGGTCCGGACCAGCGAGAGAATGAGACGGGGCTCGCAGGAGAGCTCCTAGTTGCCATCAAGATGTTCAGGCTCAACGCCAAACATCTGGATATCGAATTTGAAGACGATAGTCGTTGGGATGAATCTCTTCAAAAGCTCAATCGCTCGGAATCCCATTGGGATAGACTGCCGCCGCACGAATAGGAGAATCTCCCGTATAGCCATGTCACGGAAGTTCCGCTAAATCGGGAGCGACAAACGTCGCCTTGGCGGCTGGCGACATGATCCTTTCTCTGGAATAGAAACCGAGCAACACGTGCTTGTTCAAAAGCTCAGGATGACGCTCGCAGAATTCTTCCGAAGACTGATACGGACCATGTCGGCAAATGGTCGCATGGACCAGACGCATGAATCCCTGCGTGATTGTTTCGTGGTATCCTCGGTCTAGCGCATCCGGAACATTGTGGGCAGCGTTGTAGGCTTTGATGCTGGAACGCATTCGAACGAGTGCGGGCTCCAGGTCGTGCCGGGAGGCATATAGGTAAGCTGCCTTGACGTGAGCGCGGTGATTCCATTGCTCGAATGGAAGTGTGCAGTTCTCAAACGCTTCCAGAAAGTGGGCGTCGATCATGCCTGTCCCTTTCAGTTCTTGCCACACTAAAGAATGCGTTCGCTATTACGAACATGAACTGATCGCCTGGGCTGGCCCGGCGTCGGGTTTCGGGCAATGATCGTCGAATTGGGTTAAGAAATGAAGCACAGAGTTTGGGAATTGTTCTTGCTGTTGGTCGTAGTTGTCGGCGGCATTTTGGCTTGGAACACTGGTCGGCAACGAAGTCGTCTGCAGGCCGAGTACCAACGGCTGTCTCGACTAACGGGCGATATTCCGATCGCGGATCCAACTCAGGTTTACATGCGGGCAATCGAAACTGGCGAGCCGCTGCATTTTGCCTGGCGGGTGTACCTGCCTCCTAACTACAGACAGATTGTGACAGATAGTTCAGGCAGTTCGAGTAGTTCGTGGAGCAGCGGTGCAACCGAGTTCATTACTCGCGTGCGGTTCCGTGAAGACGAACAGGGCCTGTTGCAGGTTCATACGCGATTCTCAGGTGGCAGTGGCAGGATGTCTCTTGGAGACCAGTCGCTGGCTAAGTTGTTGCGCGGTCGTTGGGACAAGATTCACGTCGAGCAACTTGGCGGAGATGATTTGATTACTCTTAAGCCAGACCAGTCGGCGGTGCTGTTGCGATTGACGCTGCCGGATGACATCCAGAATGAGTCTCGAGAAAAGCTGAATTCCCACATTCAAGAACGTTGCGTCCCAGTCTTGTTCGAACTCCAACTTGGTCCGAAGATTTCAAAACCGTAAGCAATTCGCCGGAGAGAATGCGTCCGTGTCAGATACCTCGCACCCGCCCAACGAATCTACAACCAGCCAACTCCCGGCCAAACGACCGCGTCGAATGGGCTCGCAGATCGGTTTGCGGGCCTTATTCCTATTGATGGCAGCCATCGCCGTTTGGGTCATCTACTTCAACAACCGTCGGAACATCGCAGCACTCGAAATAAGAATCACGGCCATGCGGCCGCTGGCACATGAACTGATCATTGACGACGTGAATAAGATCGCAGTCGTGAAGTTGGCGGAGATGTGGTACGACGAGAACCGCTGGGAGATCCATTTGCCCGACGGACAATATCGGATTTGTTTGGCGACACGTGGAATTGACCAACAGGGTTTGGCTCCTGTCGTGAAGAGCGAACGACTTGGGGCCGGAAAACACCTTATTGAACTGGAGCAGGAACGCGAAAGTGATGGAGCTCGAGTGATTGTGTCTTGGGATCGAGTCGAACTGATCTCAATCCGGGAACCCAAGGAATGGGACCCAGGTTCTGGTTCGGCGGGCGGAGGGGCGTACTCGCAAAGTACGCAGTTGGCTGCCGATCAGCCGGTCATTTTGTTTCGACGCCGTTTTAGTCTTAAGGGCTCCACGGGCCAAATTACGGCTCCAGACGGTCCGACGGAAGGCGTTTTGCTGTGGATTGAACCAATCTCCAATTCGCCAATCTCCAATTCGAGTGTCGATCCGTGAATTCGGCCAACGTGGGCCGATTGTTCGGGACCGCTTAGTGCTCGGTAGCTCTTGGATGGGTGGACGGGAGGGCGAGGCTCCTG
>CAZFLF010000569.1:0-5089 GCA_964519825.1 uncultured Pirellulaceae bacterium
GGCCATTCGGCGTGCCGAGTGGCTAAGTGGTCGGGGTACGGAGGTCGGGGGTACGGAGTACGAAGTACGGAGTACGAAGTACGAAGTACGAAGTACGGGAGTATAAAGTACGACGTTCCTGATAGTTCGGGACGCATTAACCTCCGTGGTTACCCATTCGTGATTAAACAACGACCTCGATATGCAGCACCGCCTGCTTCGTACTTCGTACTCCGTACTCGGTACTCCGTACCCGCCTCCCTGCGACTTTCTGCGACGTGATGGGGAAGGTATACTCGCGTCGCAATTTTCGGCAGTTTTCACTTGTTCTCTTGAACTGCCTATTTCCACAGACAAATGGTGCGTGTCCCCGTGGCTCTCACACGAAATGCGAGTTGACTCATGAGTGCATCGCCGCCGAAACGCAACGTCCCCCCCTCGGATGGCACCGACATCGTGCTCGATACCGCAGCCCTCCGGCCGGACGAGCGACGGTATCTGGACGAGCATGCGTTGCGAAAGCCGATGAGGACCATTCACATCTGGTCGCTCGGCGTGGGTGCGGTCATCACCGGCGAATACTTCGGTTGGAACGGCGGGCTGGGAGTCGCCGGGCCGATCGGGATGCTCCTGGCGACGCTGTTCGTCTGCGCCCTCTACATGGCGTGGGTGCTCTCGCTGTCGGAGTTGTCGGTGGCGATGCCCTTCGCCGGCGGACCGTTGGCGTACGGTCGCCGGGCGGTGGGGCCGTGGCTCGGATTCGTCATGGGCTGGTCGATGTTTCTCGAGTGCCTGTTCGCCACCATCGGCACCGCGATCGCCACCGGGGGCTACATTTACTTCATTCTCAGCTTGCTGCTTCCTGAAACTCCGAAGGCAGAAGTGACGACATTCGCGGCTCTGGTCACGGTGGGGCTCTTCGGACTACTTCAATGGATCGGCGCACTCCAGCAGGCGAAGGTAATGGAATGGATGACTTATGGGGCGATCTTCGGGCTCGTCTGGTTTTGGATCGCCTGCATTCCGGGAGTCGACGTCCAACGCATTCTGACAAAGCCATTACTGACGGATGGTTGGCTCGGCGTGGTCAAAGCGATTCCCTATGCCATCTGGTGGCTGGTGATCATCGAATCGGTCGCGCTGGCAGCCGAGGAGGCGCACGAGCCTCACCACTCGATTCCACGAGGTCTCGTGCTGGCGCAGATCACGCTCATCGTGTTGGTCGTGTTGACCTGGTTCTTCGCTGCAGCCGCCGGCAACGACTACAAAGTCACCGGCGATGGGGTGAACAATCTGTTCCCGCTCCCCTGGGTCTACCGCGAGGTCTGGCCGGAACCACGGCATTTGCCGCACCTGTTCGCGTTTTCGGTCTTCGCGATCTGCGGCATGGTCGCCAGCTACAACGGAATGATGTACGCCGTCAGCCGACAGTCTTTTTCGCTGGGCCGCGCCGGTTACTTGCCGTCCATTCTCGGGCATGTGCATCCGACACGGCGGACACCCGACGTTTCGATCTTCGTCTGGAGTGTGGTGGTCGCCGGGTTCGTGGTCTGGGGCTATTTCAACGAGGCGGCGGTGCTGGTCGCCGTCCTTACCTGCAATCTCACCGCACTGATTTGGTATGTGCTGGCGATGTTCTGCCTGTTCATCCTGCGGGTGAAGGAGCCCGACATGGCGCGGCCGTACAAAGTGCCGCTCTATCCGTTCCTGCCGGGCCTCGTGATCGTGATGAGCCTGTTCGCCGGGCTGGTCTACGGCTGGCTGCAGGAGCCAACCGTGCTGTGGTTGACGCTCATCATGTATGGCGTCGGTTTGGCCTATTACTTCGGCTATGCCCGGACCCGACTCGCGACCGCCGCACCGGAAGAACTCACTGCCCGTACGCCGCCGGTCGGAGAAATCGCAAGCGGCGAACTTGGACTCTCACGCCAAACTGAATCCCAGTAATTTCACCGGACCAAAGTGGGGACACCCATCCCTGAGCGACTCGCGCGCAGGGCTGGGTGTCCCCGACAGGTATCTCTTGTCAGTTATCGCCTGCGGAATATCCGAAATCGTCGGCCGCTGCTGTAGGAGGCGGACTGGAAACTACTGGACTGTGCCGTGCCGCTACTGAACGCGACGCCACTATATCCGCCGCCAAACGCGCCAGCGTAGTAAGCACAGCCATTGCGACCCATTGCGTAGCCGAAACCGCAGCGATCTTCACGCGAACAGAGCCACGCGCGGTGCGGTGACGACCCAAGCCATGTCCGGAATCCAGCGTCGTAGCTCGTATCGCCGCCGCTGTAGGCAATGATTTGCTCGCCGCCGCCGTGATACATGCTGCCGACGGACGCCATCTGCTCCGCCCACCGCTGCGCCACGTTCGACAACTGTGGATCGACAGACTGAGCCGACAGTCCGGACCGGGCTCGGTAATTGTTGTGAATGATAGTCATCAATTCCGAGTGTCCGAGAATTATTGGCTTATTGACAGTTACAGTCGCATCGACTGCCGCTGCCTTGGCCTCTGTTTCAGGTTTGGCCTCTGCGTCAGGCTTTGCGTCTGCATCGGGCTTTTTCTGTGCATCCCCTTTTGTCTCCGCAGCGGCCTTTACCTCTGCGTCCGGCTTTGTCTCTGTGTCGGGCTTTGTCTCTGTGTCGGGCTTTGTCTCTGTGTCGGGCTTTGTCTCTGTGTCGGGCTTTGTCTCTGTGTCAGCTTTTGCTTCCGCGTCAGCCTTTGCCTCTGCATCGGACTTTGTCGCTGTATCGGCCTTTTTCTCTACGTCGGCGTTTGCTTCTACGTCAGCCTTTGTCTCTGTCTCTACCTTTGCGTCTACGTCTTGCGCAACGGCGTTCGTGCTGCCTGCAGCGATCATCAACGTCATCAGCGCCAAAGCGGCATATGTCGCGAAGTCTGCTACAAACACCACTGACTCAACCTTACAACCCGTTCTTTTCATCTGAAAACCTTTCCTTAAAAAAAACGCCCGACAGTTGTCATATAGAACCGTCCGGGCTGACTCTTCCACTTCCACGCAGAGCGATTCGTTGATTTACATCGCTCCGATTCCATCCTCGACTCTCGAGGAAGGGGAGGAGACTACTCTACCGTGACGAGTTCCGGAACCGGGGGTAGGTGCTCGTTCAGGGAACTACCGGGAGTTTTTTTTCCGGTGCGCCGAACTGCCTCTAGATGATGTTGGCGCAGCATTCGACTTAAAGTCTGAATGTCGGTATCGTTCGGTGTATAAGCGGCAAAGAACCGCGTGGCTGTCAGGTAAAAAAACTAAGAATCATAGGAATTTATGATTCACAAATTGATTCTGCCACCCATTGCGAATTAAGGAATCGCGCTCGTGAAGTGTGTTGGGAGCGGGCCTTACTCAAGTCAACTTTTCAATTTTACAGAATGCCCAACAATGCATCGCGCAACAACTGCTCGAACCAATCGCGACCAGCGGCGCCGATGAGTAAATCCAGCTGCCGAGGGTTCAGATTCTTACTGGAGGAAAGCGGCACTCCGCCGATGCTCGAGGGCAAGTATGCGCCTCGATGCGAATTTGGCTGCGCGTCGGACCATGTTCTTAGAATGTCGGACAAGGCCTTGGCACGGCGGTCAATTGCCGTGCGGTCGCTGATCAACAGATTTTGCGAGTTGGGGTTAGGGCCGAACAGGGGTAAGGTCGGAGCGAAGACAACGTTGCCGCGACCGGCCTGCGGCGTTGAATCCGAGTTAAGCGCGGCGCCTCCGACTTCAAAGAATTGCCCGAAGATCTCCGTTTCCCTATTACCAAACACACCACCACTCTCATGCCCGTCCCACGCCACGAGGAATTGATTCAGCGTGCTGCTGGTGGCCACCACTGGACGCAGTGGGAAGAAATTGAGGTCACCGTTGGTCCCCATTTCGCTCAGGCGAACATCGTTGGTTCCCAACGCCGCGCCGAGGCCCGAAAGCTCTTGGCCAAAGATTTCGTATTCCCCGTCGACCAACGGCGTGGCGTTATCATCACCGATCCAGGCCACCAGGTACTCTTGGGTGATGCTGTTATAGGCCACCGCAGGTCCAGAGGCGCCAAAATTAGTGTCTCCTTCCGGTCCCATGTCACTGATGCGAAAATCATTCGCGCCGAGGCTAGCGCCGGCGACTCCGCTCAATCGCTGACCAAAAATCTCCAGCTCGCCAAGCACCAAGTCCTCGCCCGACCACACCACTAGATATTGGTTCAGCGTATTGTTGTAAGTCACTGCTGGATCTAAGGTGGAAAACTGCACGTCGCCGTTGGGTCCCATGTCGCTGATCCGAAAATCGTTCGTACCGACCGCCGCGCCGGTCGCAGCATTGATCCGTTGACCGAAGATCTCGTATTCACCATTGACCAGCGGTGCGACATTGTCATCGCTGTTCCAGACTACTAAATACTCGTTATTCATACTGTTGTAGGCCACGGCCGGGTAAAACACATAATTGACAACTCCGTCGGTGCCCATATCGCTGATCCGGAAGTCATTCGTGCCAACTGCGGCGCCGGTCGCGGCATTGATCCGTTGACCGAAGATCTCGAATTCTTCATCGACCAGCGTCGCGGAATTGTCATCGCCCCTCCAGATCACGAGATACTCGTTGTTTGTGCTGTTATAGGCCACCGCCGGATCAACCGCCACGAAATCGGTACTCCCGTTTGGTCCCATATCGCTGATGCGGAAGTCGTTGACGCCTAGCTGTCCCCCAGTCGCACTGAGCCGCTGGCCAAAGATCTCGAATTCATTGTTCACCAGTGGCGCGATGTTTTCATCGCCGTACCAGACCACTAAGTACTGATTATTCGTGCTGTTAAAGGCCACTGCCGGCGTCTTGGCATTGAAGAAGGAATCGCCGTTGGGGCCCATGTCGCTGATGCGGAAGTCGTTGACGCCCACTTCCGCTCCGGTCGTGGCGTTGATGCGTTGGCCGAAAATCTCGAATTTGACATGAAGTTGGGAGTCGATTGTACTGACGATTATATTATTGCCGGACCAGACGACCAGATACTCGTTGCTGATGCTGTTAAAGGCAATCGCGGCCTCCCAGCCTAAAAAGTTCCCTTCGCTCCCGACGTCGCTGATCCGGCGGTCATTGGTCCCC
>CAZFLF010000570.1:0-5083 GCA_964519825.1 uncultured Pirellulaceae bacterium
AGGAGCCATCGGGTTCGTCGGATCGAGCTTCACTCGATGAGCTGCCCAGCCGTCTTGTGCGAACAGCCCATGCAGTGCCATCGCCCCCAGCCCGACGCCGCACCGCTGAAAAAAGTGCCGACGGGTTTCTGCTTGCAGTTGTCGTTCAGCTGCCGAGAGTGTTGGTGGCTGGTTCATCGGTTGACTCGGGACTCTCCTCGTTTAACCGCAAGCCGCAGGCGTGCGCTGCTGTGCCTGGATAGTCGATAGCAGCTCGAAGCGCACGCCTGCGGCTTGCGGTTAAACGAAAACGCGTCAATTCTTATTCCCTGGTGATAAAGTTGTCCGTATTCAGCAATGCTCGGGCAATCAGGACGAGCGCTGCTCCGTCCGGTATTGGCGCCGCGGCTCGCAACGCCGGAGTAGTGAGTTGTTCCGCGGCCGTCGCGTCCCGAGAAAACTCATCGAGTTGTCGCTGGGCGTATTCGCGGAAGACTCGCTGCTCAACTGCGGACGGAGGCCGGCTCAGGCACAACAGGCTGCCCAGTCGGATGCGCTCGTCGAGTCGTTCGTGCGAGTCGCCCGGCAACTCGGTCACCAGCCGCAAAGCCAGCCCCTGCGACAGCTCCATGAACGCCGTATCGTTGGCCAGCGTGAGTGCCTGCAGCGGTGTGTTCGAGCGAAGTCGGCGGGTGCAAACCGATTGAAAGTCTGGGGCGTCGAAGGTGGTAAACAATGGGTACGGAGAACTGCGGAAGAAAAACGTGTACATCGCGCGACGGAACCGATTTGGCCCCGCATCGGTCGGCCACGCTTTGGACACCTGCGTGAAAGCGTACACGCCGTCAGGTTGCGGCGGGTGCACGCTGGGACCGCCAACCGTATTTATGAGTCGACCACTGGCCGACAACGCCGCGTCGCGCGCGATCTCCGCTTCGAGGCGAATGCGATTCTGACGCCAGAGCAACTTGTTCTCCGGATCAAGCGATTGCGCTTGCGAATGCCGGGAAGATTGGCGATACGTCGCGCTGGTGACAATCAGCCGATGGATCGTCTTCAAACTCCAATTACGCCGGATAAACTCGCGGCTCAGCCAATCCAATAGTTCCGGATGCGACGGTGGCGCACCTTGCGAGCCAAAGTCCTCGTCCGTCTCGACAATTCCTCGGCCAAAGTACCGCATCCACACGCGGTTGACCGCCACACGGGGCGTTAACGGATTCTCGGCATGGACCAACCAGCGGGCCAAATCGAGCCGTGACTGCGGAGCTTGCTCAGTGGAAAGCTGTGGCGCGATAGCTTGCAACACCCCAGGCGTAAGGGTTCCCTGAGCTTTATCGGGCCGTGTGAAGTCGCCGCGTGTCAACAAGTACGTCTCGCGCGGCTTGGGCAGGTCGCGCATGATCATCTGATTCGCGACGTCGGGGTTCGCTTTCTTCGCCGGTTTCTTGTCCTTAGCCTTTTCCTTGTCCTTCGCCTCATCCGCAGTGGGTGGCGGTTCGGGAGCAATCGGCACCGGATGACCGAATACTTCGCCGCGGATCACTTCGACGGTTGGACCGACATCATTGGCGTCCGTCGTCGCGTTAAAAAAGGCGAAGAACTGATAGTACTCGCGGTGGGCGATTGGATCGAACTTGTGCGAGTGGCATTGAGCGCAGCCAACGGTCAGACCCAACCAGACGGCTCCGGTCGTACTCACACGATCCATTGCCGCCTCGACACGAAACTGCTCGCGGTCCGTGCCCCCTTCCTGATTGATCAGCGTGTTGCGATGAAAACCGGTGGCGATGAGCTGTGATTTCGTCGGGTTTGGCAACAGATCGCCCGCCAGTTGTTCCACCGTGAATTGATCGAACGGCAGATCGCTGTTGAGTGCCTGAATCACCCAGTCGCGATACGGCCACGCTTCGCGCACCGCATCGATCGCGTAGCCATTCGAGTCGGCATAGCGGGCCTGATCGAGCCAATGCCGTCCCCACCGTTCGCCGTAATGGGGTGAAGCCAACAGGCGATCCACCAGCCGTTCGTAAGCGGCCGGCGCGCCGTCCGAGACGAAGTGTTCAATCTCGTCGGGCGTCGGCAACAGGCCCAACAGATCCAGTGAAACTCGGCGAATAAGTGTCGCTCGATCTGCCTCCGGCGACGGGTTCATCCCCTCTCGCTGCAGCCGCGCGGCGATGAATTGGTCGATGGGATTGAGAACGCTCGGAGACGAAACGGATGGCGGACGGTCTTCTCGGATCGGCAGGAACGCCCAGTGTCCTTCGTAGACCGCACCATCCTGGATCCATTTCGTAAGCAGAGCAATCTCGTTGGGTGTAAGCCGCGGTTTCTTCGACGCGGAAGGGGGCATCATTATTTCAGGATCGGTCGAAGTGATCCGCTTCAGGAGTTCACTCTCCGAGGGCTTCCCGGCCACGATCACCACTGGACCCCCCGCGGCTCCGGTCGCTCCGTCACGCGTATCGAGCCGCAATTCCGCCTCGCGATGAATTTCATCTCGACCGTGGCAACTGAAGCACCGGTCGGAAAGGAGCGGGCGAATGTGGGTGTTGAAGCGGATCTCTTGCGCGTCCGTAGTTGCCAAAACAACGCCGAACAGCAGCGCATAGATCAGCAGCAAGTACCGTGAGGACTGTTTCATCGCTCGGCTGGTGGAATTCGGACGGAATACCTAAGGCGGGAACTTTAATGGTGGGAACCCAATGCGGCATTTTCAGCATCGCGGCAACGGACGGGTCAAAATCCGTCACTACCAATCATGCTGAGCCGCGCCGTTCTTCGCAAGTGCGCGTATCGGCTTGATTGCCGTTATGTGCGGATCTGCGGCAGACTTGGGGTCCGCGTCTCGGACCTCGTGGCCGAGTCTCTCCGAGACTCGTGCCCTTGCGGCTAGAACCCTTCTGCACGCACGTTAGCGGGCGCACAATCCGTTGTCATTTACCACCATTCCAAACCGACCACACGACCACGGCGATCAGTGGGCCGATGAGAATCGCTCCGCACCCCAAACCAAACAGGAATTGCACCACGCCTCGGCGCCCGTTGTCGTCGATCGAGATTGGCGAAGTATGCGAGAGCAATGCGAGGCCGCACGCCCAACACAGAATGATTACCGCCGCGAGAGCTCCGGGGATCGTCTCGCTTAACCAAGTCCAGAGTCCAAGCAAGACACCGAGAACTCCGATGCCGAACAAGATTGACGCCAAGCTGAATTGAAAGCGTTTCGGTGAAAGATCGTTATTCTTCATGCCAGCAGCTTCTCACACATGAACGGCAAGCGGCTAAGCAATGTGGGGTCGGAATGAAAGGTAAAAACATGACGGGTAGTAAGATGACAGCTCGTACAGGGTAATTCATGGTGACGGCGACAAGCGAGTAATCGTTCAGCTACACTGGCAGGTGCTGCTGACCGCGTCGGCCAGCCAAGTTTTGTGTGGGAGGAGCATTCTGATGAACGACCAATGGCGATCCCGGATCACACTCGAGCCAGGTAAGCGTGGCGGTCGACCATGTATTCGCGGAATGCGCATCACCGTTTACGATGTTCTGTCATACCTCGCGGCCGGGATGACCGTCGCCGAAGTGCTTGATGACTTTCCGTATCTGACGCCAGAGGACATCCAAGCCTGCTTGGCCTATGCCGCGGAGCGGGAGCGGAGCATGTTAGTAGCGGTCGCATGAAGCTGCTCTTTGACCAGAATCTGTCGCCCAAGTTGGTCAACCTCTTGGGTGGGTTGTTTCCCAACTCCAGCCACGTGCAGTCCGAGGGGCTCGCATGCGCGAGCGACGATCAAGTTTGGGAGCATGCCCGGTCGAATGGGTTCGCCATCGTGACCAAGGACGCAGACTACAACAACCTGAGCGTGGTGCAAGGTAGTCCGCCGAAAGTAATTTGGCTGCTGCTGGGGAATTGCACGACACGCCACCTGGAGTCCGTATTTCGTGCCCAATTCGCTGAGATCGAGGCATTCGACAAGGACCCGTCAGTCGGCACGCTGGCGTTGAGTTAATTGGGTGAGCAGACCTAACTGCATAAGCCAGATCATTGAGAGAACATTTGTACCGGATTAGGATCACGTCGGAAGTTTGAAAACATGGCCTCAACATCTACCAATCAACAAACGTTCGTTCGCGATGAATGGGGAACCCCTCCCATCCAAGTCCGATTGACGGAGTCGTTTGAGGATGTGGTTTCGATGAACCCTGAACTGCGCATAGAGCAGACAGCCAGCGGGGAGGTGGTTTTCTTGACTCCTACGGGTGGCGAAGGCGGCTATCGAAACTCCGAAATCAATCTGCAGCTTTGCCTCTGGGCGAAGGCTTATGGCGGCAGAGTTTTTGATTCTTCGACTTTGTTTCGCTTGCCCAATGGAGCGAAGCGATCGCCCGACGCATCGTGGATCAGTCAAGCTCGTTGGCAATCGCTTTCGGCTACGGAACGAAAAGGCTATCCGCCACTGAGTCCCGATTTTGTTGTGGAGTTGCGGTCGGAATCCGATCGCCTCATCGATCTCCAGGAGAAAATGCAGGAGTACATGGAGAATGGGGTGCGCCTCGGTTGGTTGATCGATCCACTGCTCAAACAAGTTCACATCTACAAACCGGGCCAGGTGCCCGAAGTGCGATCCTCTGTGGAGTCGCTCTCTGGCGAGGATTGCCTACCTGGGTTTGTCCTCGATCTCCTCGCAGTTTGGATTGAAGGCTAATCAACCGCTTCAAAATCCCCACAGCGACATCATGGCAAGATGGTCATCCCGAGCGCCTGTGCGGCGATTCGTTGACGGACGTCGTTGGAAATAATCTCTGCTTCGCCAGCGCCGACGAGTCCCAATAGCGCATACCTCAAATCCGATCCGCTCGAAGTTCGTCAAGGATCTCTTCTGACGGTCGGAGCGTCTTCGAGGAGGTGAGGGACTGGATCTGTTGCAACTTCTTAACCCACTCCTCGCGGTCGATCGCTAAGCCACCATGGGGTGGGCTCGATGCTGCCTGCGACGACTTCATTCGGAGTTCGCGGGCCAGAGCGCGCAACAACTCCTCTTGCTCCGAACGAGGCAACCGCGAGATCAACAATTGGATTTCCGGCAAGCTCATGATG
>CAZFLF010000571.1:0-5083 GCA_964519825.1 uncultured Pirellulaceae bacterium
CGCCTGAGCTACGCGCCACAGTGGGAGTAGGGCCGGAGGGAATCGAACCCACACCGTACGGCGACCAACCGGCGTCCTGCCGGTCGGTGCCCGAAGTCCGTTGTGCTGCCTGTTACACCACGACCCTGTTCTTGGTCGGGCATATCTGTTTCAAACGACGTGATTGCAACATGTCTGGTGGTCCTCTTTCTTTTTGTTGCCGGCTGTAGTGGTAGCCCTGAGGATCGAACTCAGCGCGACCCGGTTATCAGCCGAGTATGGGCAACCAGCCCTCGACTACCGGCGATCAATCAGTGTCTCACTCGTCTCAGTCGGGATGGCCGGACTCGAACCGACGCTGTCGTGTTCCCAACGACCATGCTGCGCATGGTGCCCGGTGGGCTTGCCGCTACCCTACATCCCGAGTTCTTTTGCCAATGCGCGCAACGCGTGCGCAACAGTGGGCCGGGAGGTGCTCGAACCCTCGTCTGCGGCTCTTCAGGCCGCCGCCGACCACCCTTCGGTCGGTGCCCGCGTCTCAGCTACCAGCCCAACAAAAAACCCGATGTCGTTTGTGACACCGGGTTTTATTCCGCATCCAGATTGTTCTGGCCAAGTGTCACAAGCGCAGGGAGTACGGGGGCAGCGTATTTGCCGGTTGATCGGCAAATAAACGACCGTCGCGTTCCTGTTCGGTTATGAAACTCGACCACAATGCCATCATTGTCGTTGTCCTTGTTCTAGCCGGCTGCAATGCAACCCGCCGCGTGTCTGACTGGTAGGACGACGTGCGTCCGAGAAAGGTTCACAAAGAACTTGTTCGTTCGGGCGACAGTGGATTTGATGCGCGAAGACGCAGAATTATTTCGTCAGATCGAAACAATTCCCAGGAACTCACTAATGACTATCCGAGAAACGAATCGTTCGAGGCACGAGGAGTTCTCCGAACTCAGGAATTGAGCTTGGCCAAAAGAGCCAGAGCCTTCTCGGCTTCTTGCACGGAGCCGGCCTCTGAAACGAGCTTCTTCGCTTCTAGGAGAGATGCAACGGAGACGTCGCCATTGGAATTCTTAGGCTTAGTCTTGGCTGGTTTGCTGGACTTCGAGAGCTGCTGATAGATCAATGGCATGCTGGCTTCGACTCTTGCCTTCTTCAACGCTGCTTGTACATCGGAAGCCGCTGCGTTGGGATTGACGGCCAGATAGTCACGGATCATTTGAGACTTGGTCATGCAATATTCCTGTTTCGAGTTATGCCCGTGAACCAGAGTAGTTACTTTATAACCCTGTAGCAAAGTAAGTGGCAGAATAATGCAGTCCGGAACGGGAAAAAGTAGACCGAAAGCAGACAGCGAAGCCCGTGGTTATTAAAATCGCTGATGGCATACGGCTGATTGTTGACGTGTCTGTTGATCTTGATGGCTGGATTCCGTGCCTGCGACAACGGGTGGTTAAGACATGCCTCTCTTCAATAACCATCGATCGCGCACGCGATTGCGAAAATCGCGCGAGCTGCTGCTTCACCGCCGGCACGCTCGATGGCTCACTTTCCAAGCCTTAGAGACCCGTTTGCTGCTGAGCGCGTCGTCGGCTGGAATCGAGATAGATGCGTTCATCGAACCGCAGATTCCGTCGCAAACTGCTGACGGTGAGGGCGAAACGAACGAGGATCTCCAGACCCAGAACCCCTGGCACAACTACGCGGACCCGTACGATGTCAGCGGTGATGGACAATCTGTGCCGCTCGACATCCTGATGGTAATTAACGAATTGAATTTCGGCCGTTACCACGATCAGGTCGGTCGATTGCAGATGCCGCCGCCCGAAAACGCTCCGCCACCCTATTTCGACGTGAACGACGACCAGTTTGTCACTCCCAACGACGCCCTCAACGCAATCAACAATCTCAATGCACCGGTCGAGCTGACGCTGTCTCGATCGTCCGGAAGACCTGGCAATACTTTGGTCGTCTCGACAAGTAAGCCGCTCGACCAAAATGCTCTGACGCACGTCGTATTCACCGATAGCGAAGGAAATGAATCGCGTGCCGTTGTCTTATCCAGCAAGATCTCGGAGAACGCAGTCGAAGTCGCGATACCTGTCGGGATCGACCCAATCACTTTGGAAGCGGGTATCGCCGTCGAAGTTTCGGTTACACTCACCCAGGAAGGGACAAGTCTCGTATTTGATACCGTGCCAGATTTCCAGATCGACGCGCTGCCGCCAACAGGATTGCCTGTCGGAATAGTGGCGATCGATGTGCTGAATCTAGTGAGGAGCAACGTTGACACAGCGATTTCCGACTGGCACCAGGTAAGCGTGGGGTCCGATGGGACGGTCGACACTTCCGAGCTCCGCGGGTACTTGAGCGACATTTGGACGAATGCGACGGCTGCCCGGGATAAGATTCTCGAGCTGGTGACCGGCAAGCAGAGTAGCATTGAATTCGGGCAGATTGATGGTCAGCAAATCTTCTTGGATTTGGAATCGCTCGAATTGCTCGACCAATTCTTGTTCGCATTCCTTCTCGGGAACAAGCAGCCGGCTCAAAGCGGATCGGGGGAAGCGGAGGACGGGACCGGCGTTCTCTGCGAAGACAGCCGAACGTGCTATTACGATGAATTCAACCTCAGCCCCGATCAGCAGATCGATGAAGTGTTTGGAAAAATCGACAACATTGGAACGGTCGTGGGAGGCACTCTGGCGTTTGGAGGGTTGGCAGCGACGTTATTGGTCGGCGGTGCACCGCTGATCGGAGTCGTGGGTTCAACGTTGGCTGCGGTTAGTTTGTTCACGCCTGGATTACTGGGAGTGATCACGACGGGAGTCGCAATCCCGTTGCTTGGTTCCGATGTTGTGCCCGGGACATCGGAAGCCGTCGTTAGAAACACCGTCGATGGGCAGGCGAAGAACCTGTTCATGTTGGGGGTTAATAAACTTGCCAAGATTCCGCTCCAGAACACACTCAGCGCCGGGAACCCCAACCTACTGAGTGACCAAGTGAAAGAATTGGTGGAGGAACACCTTGGCACCGCGACGGATATTTCCAAACTGGTCATTCTTGGCGCAGAGCAACTGATCACGGGCCTTAATGCAAAACGGCCGCAGATCGTGGCCAACTTAGATGCCAAGATTGCCGCGATTCGCGATGCCACGGGGGCAAATACCATCGAGGCGCGTGCTGCGATTTCCCAAGCGTTGAAGAAAAACGCGAACGGTCAGTTTGTCCTCAACGAAGCGATTGCCGAAGCGCAGGCGATCTTGGCGACGAGTCCCGGTGTCACTGTCCGGCCAGCGACGGGGATCGAGACCAGTGAAAGTGGTAAGACGGGCGCATTCGAAATCGTTTTGAATAAGCAGCCAGCTGCTGATGTGAAAATCCAGGTTTCCACCAGCGATGATACCGAAGGGACCGTGAAACCCTCGTCAGCGACGTTTACGAATTTCAATTGGCAGGAACCGCGTATTTTTCTCGTGGAACCGGTCGATGACAGCGAAGTAGACGGCGACATTGAGTACTCAATCGTGACGCACCCCGCCCAAAGCTCAGACATTGTCTACAACGGCCAAAACGGACCTGACGTTGGCGTCAAAAACCTCGACGACGACATTCCAGTCGACGTGATCGTCGAAACCATGGACGACACAACGTCCGAAGATGGTGATCGAGCCAAATTCCGCGTGAAGCTCAGTGCACTGCCCACTGCGGAAGTGTCGATCTGGCTAAGCGTCTCGGATAATGATCGCGACGAGAAGGAAGGACTGCTCGACAAAATCAACGTCCGTTTTTCGGTAAGCAATTGGGATCAGTTTCAGGAGGTGACGGTCATCGGTCAGAATGACAACGAAGTCGATGGCGATGTCGAGTATACAATTTCGGGGGTCGCGTTAAGTGACGATCCGCGATTCGACCTTCGGCACATTCCGGACGTCGAGCTCGTCAACAAAGACAATGACGTCAATCCCGAATCTCCGTTCGTGCGGATCGATTCGGCATCTTGCAGCGGCGTACCCTGGGAGGACATGGTCTACACGGTCACGGGGACGATGGCCGGGCCGGTTGGCACGGAACTGAATTTCGAGATGCTCGATTGGACATTTTTTGCTAGTGACACAACGAGCGATTGGACGGAACAGGCAGGTGTCAGCGACAGTCAGGCCAGCCTCATTCGAAACGCGGACGATCCTGAACTAGCGCACTGGACGTATGTCGGCCATGCCTACGCGCCTGCCGGTGGAAACTATGCAACCGATATCCGTGCGAGGTTGCTCGGCTTCAATTGGCAACGGAGTGATGGGAAATCCATTTTTTGCTCGGAGGCATTGCAAGCGGAATCGGCGATTGAACCGGATGCGAACACCGACGGCCTGAGCCAGAACCAGTTAGAGCAAATGCGCGATGCGATTCTTCAGCATTGGGTGGAGATTGCCTTGGATGACGAAACCATCGGTGTGCTTGCGCAAGCAAAACTGGAAGTCGCGGACCTTTCCGGCACGCTGTTGGGGCTGGCTGGTTCGAACGTCATTTATATCGATCACGACGCTGCTGGATTCGGTTGGTTCGTCGATGCGACGCCGTTCAACGATGACGAGTTTGACGGTTCGTGCGGTTCCGGTCTTTTGGCCAGCGGCGAGAATGAGGCGGTTGGGCGAATGGATTTGTTGACCGCATTGTTGCACGAGGTGGGACATTTGCTCGGCCAAAGCGATCTTGATCCGCACGATCATCCGGGAGACCTCATGGCTAGCACTCTCGCTCCAGGTGTACGACGATGTGGAACGACGGCCGTCTCGGGCCGTCACGAATCCGCTTATTAGCCTCGCCACCGTGAAAAGTACCACATCAACGAATGCTCTTATTGAGCAGCAGCGACTCTGCAGGATACAAGTCGTCAGCGGGAAGTAGAAGCGGACGCTCTCCCGCTTGATCACGATGTCGCCCGGCAGCTTAGCGGAGGTCGTGGTCAATCGTCGCTCGTGTCGAACCTCGCATCACGACGATTGGCCTCGGTCGCTGCCGCCAATCGCGCAATCTGTTAAACGTTTAACGAATCTGCCCACCCTGACAGCTGAGTTCATCTAACCGTCGCGCAAAGTACGGTGCC
>CAZFLF010000572.1:0-5072 GCA_964519825.1 uncultured Pirellulaceae bacterium
TTGCTTCCGGGATCTACAAGTGCCATGGGGTTGCGCATTTGGACCTGGTGCAGTCGATGAAGTTCAGCCCCGATAGCCAACTGCTTGTTTCCGGCGAATACCGCACGCTCAAGTTCTGGCAGCGGGCGCGTGATAGCCGCAAAAAGGAACTGACGGGGTTCGAGTCACCGATCAAATCGCTGGCCGTCAGCGCCGACGGAAAACTGGGCGCATTCGGCGAAGAAAATGGCAAGATCCGTTTGTTCGATCTGGCCGGTGGCACGCTCGTCCGTGCGTTCGAGGGTCAACATGCCGGCGCGGTGAGTGGTCTGATGTTCTCCGCGGACGCCGCCAAGCTCGTCTCCGGCGCCCAGGACAAGAAATTTGCCGTGTGGACTGTGGCGGATGGCAAGCTCGTTGGAATGATTGAGACTCCGGCACCGGTGAATGCTGTCACCTTCGTCGCTCAAGACCAACAGATTGCCACAGGCGGAGCGGACAACGTGGTTCGCACCTGGGCCTTGCCCCCCGCGCCAAGCGCCGAGCCTCCCAAGCCAATCAAGGAATTGAAGGGGCATGGCGGGCCGATCACGTCGCTCGCCTTGCAGCCCGCCAACGCCGCACACCTCGTTTCCGGCAGTCAGGACGGAACCGTCCGGGTGTGGGATGTGAACGCTGGCAATCAGGTCCAGCAACTCAGTCACGGAGGACCCGTTCAGCGAGTCGCCGTGCGGCAAGACGGCCAACGAATCGTCTCCGCGGCCGCAAATAATACCGCCAAGCTGTGGAATGCCACCAACGCCCAGCAGATGGCCGAAGTCAAGGGCGACTTCCGTTCTCGTATCAAAGTCGAAGAAGCACAACGGTTCGCGGCGGTCGCCAAACGGCATGTCGACGGTGCGAACGAAGATTTGAAGCAAGCCAACGAAAGAAAGACCGCTGAAGAAAAAAATAAGACTGCCGCCGAGGAAGCTCATAAGAAGACGGTCGAAGAATTTAACAAGAAAGTCGAAGCGGCCAAAAAGCCGGTCGAGGAAAAGGCCGCGGCGGATAAGGCATTCGAAGATTCCAAAGTCGCCGTCACCAAGGCGGAAGAAGCAAAAACCGCCGCCGAGGCCGCTGTGCCCAAGGCCGACGAAGCGCTCAATAAGGCCAAAGCTGAATTCGACGCCGCCGCCAAGGTGCTCACCGACGCCGAAGTCGCCGCCAAGCTTGCCGCCGAGGCGTTGGCCAAAGCGAAAGAAGAACTGAACAAAGATGCGAACAACGAAACCTTGAAGAAGGCCGTCGCCGACGCCGAAAAGGCGATGCAGGACGCCGACGCCAAGAGCAAGGCGGCAACCGACGATAAAGCCGCTAAGGAAAAAACCCGCGTGGAAGCCGAAGCCGCGAAGAAGGCCGCCGACGAGTCCAAAGTGAAGACCGCCGCGGACCTGACCACCGCCCAGAACAACGTGAAAGAAGGCGAGAAGAAGGCCACCCAATTGAAAGAACCGGCGCAGAAAGCAACCGACGAACGGAACGCCGCCGAAAAGACGATGCAGTCCTCGATGCGCAGCGTCGAGCGGGCCAACGAAGCGGTTAAGAAAGCGACGGATGCCGTTCCCGGATTGGATGCGACAGTCAAACAAAACGAGGAAAAGCACAAGGCTTCCCAAGCGGTCATCGAGCAGGCCAATCAAGCTGCTGCCGCGACCGAGAAGCCGTTTTCCGCCGCGGCGTTTTCGCGCGATGGGCTGACATTCGCCACCGCCGGCGAAGATCAACTGGTGCATGTGTGGGACGCGGAGACGGGAGCCGCCGTCGAATCGTTTTCAGGACACGGAGCGCCGGTCACACTGCTGGCCTGCACTGCGGAGAATAACCTCATCTCGGTTGCGGCCAACAATACAGCGTTTATCTGGGACACTAACCCCGAATGGAAACTGATCCGCACGGTCGGGTCACCGGACAGCGGCGACGTGTTCGTAGACCGGGTGACCGCGCTTGATTTCAGCCCGGACGGCAAGCTGCTGGCCACCGGCGGCGGCGATCCATCACGCAGCGGACAGTTGAAGGTCATCAACGTTGCCGACGGGGCGGTGGTCAAGGAAATCAAAGACGCGCACAGCGATGTGATCTATGGCCTGGAGTTTTCCCCCGACGGCAAGCAGATCGCGAGCTGCGGTGCGGATCGATTCGCGAAAGTGTTTGACTTTGAATCCGGCAAGCTCGTGAAGGGCTTTGAAGGTCACACCCATCACGTGCTGGGAGTGACCTGGCGCGCCGACGGCCGGTTGCTCGCCACCTGCGGCGCCGATATGGCGGTCAAGATTTGGGATGTTCGAACCGGCGACCAGCAACGCACGATTCAGGGTTTCGGCAAGGAAGTCACCGCGATCCGTTTCGTCGCCGAATCGGACAACGTCGTTGCCTCTTGCGGTGACAACTCCGTTCAAATGAAGAACGCGGCCAATGGCAGCAACGTGCGGGCCTTTGCAGGCGCGACTGACTTCGTCCACAGCTGCGGAGTCAGCGGCAACGGGAAAATGATCATCGCCGGCGGCCAAGACAGTGTCGTTCGCTTCTGGAACGAGAACGGCCAAGAATACGCCAAATTCGAAGCCCCCAAACCAACACCTACACCCACCGCGCAAGCCGCCGCGAAGTAACGGGTTTTCAAGCGACAAGTTCGCCGGTTGCAATGAGCACGGCTTGGCCGCCGAGACGCACACGGTCGCCCATCATGCGGACGTGCAACTCACCGCCGCGTGGTGAAGCTTGAAAGGCCAGAAACTCGGATTTGCCGAGGCGCTTGCGCCAGAAATCGGCGAGGCAGCAGTGGGCTGAGCCGGTAACCGGATCTTCATTGATTCCCGCCGCCGGCGCGAAGAACCGAGAGACGAAATCGTACTTCGGTTGGGACGAGCGGGCAGTAACAATGATGCCGCGGCAGGCGACTCGGGCCAATTTGGTAAAGTCGGGTTTCAGTTCGCGGAGCATCGCTTCCGATTCCACTTCGACAAGGTAGTCCATGCGATTATGCCCGACATAGGTCGCGGCGACGCCCAGCGACTCCAGGAGTCCCTCCGGCGGCGATACCGGTTCCTCCGGCTTGAGCGGGAAGTCGAGTTCGATCCGGTCGTCCACGGGGATCGCCCGCAAGATGCCGCTCCGCGTTGAGAATGAGATCTCCCGCCCGGTCTCCGTCAGACCCTGCCGCCAGATGATAAACGCCGCCGCCAGCGTTGCGTGTCCGCAAAGGTCGACTTCCACGGCAGGCGTCATCCACCGCAGTTCAAAGACGTCGCCCCGACGGACCAAGAACGCGGTTTCCGACTGGTTCATCTCGTGGGCAACGGCCTGCAGGTAATCGTCGGGCCGCCATTCCTCCAAAAGCATGACCGCAGCCGGATTGCCGGCGAAGGGGCGCTCGGTGAACGCGTCGACCAGGTAATAATGGATTGGCCGGGAAGAACTCATGACGTCGGTCCGCATTTCGTTTGTCTGTTAATGATCCAATCAGGAGAACAGAGACGGACAGGTTGAAAAAAGTTCGGGGGCAAGCTGCGACTGGACAATTGAATGAAAGTCTCAGACGGATTTGATTCAGCTCTCGAATTGGAAGCAATGCTGCTAACGCGAAATCCGGAGGAGATCTTTGCCGCTGAAGATTTGCGTGACTGGGACGAGTGGGTAGAATTCTTCAGTAGGACTCGCGAAGCGGATGGCCGTCAAAAGGGACTCGTGGAGATCGAATTGTGATTGCAAACCCAATCGAGTACAAGAAAGCCGAAGACGAATTGCGAGATCTTCAGGAACGACTAGACCGTATCCAGGATGCGCACTCCATAGGATCGAAGGGATTCACAAAAAGCTGGCATCCGAAAGATGATCGCCCGACTTCATGAAGAATTGGCCCTTTACGAAGGTAGCGAAGAGGCACGACAAACACACTAAGAATCAAGCTCGATGCAAAGATGAAGAAACTGTTCTCCGTAATCGCAGTTCTCGTCGTTGCCATTGGAGTCGGCGCATGGCTGAACTTCTCTTTCCGTGCCAAGTGGAAGTATGATACAGCTAGAGCAGACCTCAGAAAAAATTTGCTCGTGGTGATTCAGATTGATGCTGACATGAAGGTCCAATTGGCTAAGGTCCAGACGAATTGGGCGGAAAGTCACAGCGAAATTGGAGGCCCACATTCTGAAGCAATTGAGACGGTTGGGCTTCGGCCCACTGTCGCGAATTTGATTGAAGTGTTTACTTACCCACTGCCAGAGTACTGGTTTCTCTCTTCGGCTCGGAACAAGAAGGCTGCCACGATGGGGGCGGTCCAGGCGGTAATTCTACCTAGAACTGTTGACGGCTTGATCCATGTTTCGGAGGATCAACGCCTCGCAATAATCCGATATGGTCCGGACATTGTAGGCGTATTCACAGATGATGCAGGTGGTCTTCGCGAAGCCACGTACACAAATAAAAACAACATCGAACAAGGCGCCGAGAGGAGCGCGATCAATCGCACGCCTTAGCTCCGTCGTCACACTAACTCGCTCAGAGGTTGCCCTCGGTCGATCAGATAATGCGGGCGGCCGGCGGGATCGACGAGAGTTGTGTGATTGGTATCGATGCCGAGCTGGTGATACAAAGTCGCCAGAATGTCTTGGTATGTCACGGGACGGCTGGTGGCAGTGCTGGCCGTGCGATCAGTCGCGCCGATCACTTGTCCGACGCGCATGCCACCCCCCGCCAACAGCGCCATGCCGACCCGCGGCCAATGGTCTCGGCCAGCCTTGTCGTTGATCTTGGGAGTTCGACCGAACTCGCCCCAGACGACGACCGAAACGTCATCCAACATGCCCCGTTCATCTAGATCGGTAATGAGCGCGTGCAAGCCGTGATCGAGAATCGGGAGCATCTGACGCATGCGTGCGAAGTTGTTTGTGTGCGTATCGAAATCGCTGAACGAAACGCTTACACAGCGCACGCCCGCTTCGACCAGGCGTCGTGCCAGGAGCAGTTTGCGCATCGAACTCTCGTCCTCGGCGGTTGTGAATTTCGTCAAAGACGACGCGGGCGCCGTGTACCGCGCCAACTCTCGGGGCGGCGCGCGC
>CAZFLF010000573.1:0-5069 GCA_964519825.1 uncultured Pirellulaceae bacterium
TCGAAACTCATGTCAATGCCGTCGAAGAATGATGGATGAACGCGACGCATGCCGTTTCCAACAAGCAACTCAAAGAGGGGAAAACCATGAAGCATTTCATTCTTATATGTGTCGCATCGGCAATTGTCTTCTTTTTGCTGACGGGTATGGGTGCCGGCCAGGAGTCCACGTCCTTACGCACTTTCATGCGCGCAAAACTGAAGCATTCAGAGAAGATCCTCGAAGGTTTAGCACTGGAGGATTATGACGCCATGGCTAAGGGCTCGCAGGAATTGAGTTTGTTGAGTCTTGCGGCCACATGGCAAGTCTTCCAGACTCCGGAATATGACAAGCAGAGCCAGGAGTTCCGCCGTGCCGCGGACGCACTGACGAAAGCGGCTAAGAATAAGAATCTCGATGAGGCAGCGGCGGCCTATGGCAAGATGACCGTGAGTTGCGTCAACTGCCACAAATACGTCCGCCGCACGCGGATGGCCGCGCGCTTCCCACACCCACGGGAACCGCAATTGTTATCGGACCAATCTTTCAGTAAGCCAATGATACCCAACTGAGATAGGCGAGTTGGGTTAAAGGCTTGTCCACCGTGCAACTTGGTCGCCCATGGGTGGTGAGCATTGCCGCCTTCCAAGAGTGGCAGGCCACCGGAGCGAAAAACGATGGCGACCGTGATGCTGACGATCAACGATCGACGGATCGAGGCAAGTTCGGGACAGTCGGTATTGCAAGTGGCGCGCGGGGCAGGAATCGAAATACCAACGCTGTGTTACCACCCCGATCTTTCGCCAGCAGGCTCCTGCCGATTGTGCTTGGTGGAAGTCGAGGGGAGGACCAATCAAACAGCGTCCTGCACCTTGCCGGTTATTTCTGGCATGAAAGTACGGACGGAAACGCCAGCGCTAACGCAGTCGCGGAAAATGGTCCTCGGGTATCTCCTCTCACATTACCACGATGCCGGCTACACGAACCACGGCACTGAAACAGAATTCATGCAGTGGGTCAGACGGTATGGAGCGCAGCCTCTGGAGAATTGCGCACCTGCGGCATTTCATCCAGTCGACAGCGATCCCAATCCCTTTGTCTGGGTCGATCTCAACAAGTGCATCCTCTGCACGCGCTGTGTCCGGGCTTGCCGCGAGATTCAAGGTCGTTTCGTGTGGGGCATCAGTCAGCGTGGTCATGATACCAGCATCGCGGCCGGAGCCGGGACGACCATGCTCGATGCCCGCTGTGAATCCTGCGGCGCCTGCTCCGCGTATTGTCCGACAGGAGCACTGGACGATAAACCATCGATTGCCCGTGGCCGCGCCGACAAGACCGTTCCGACCGTGTGTCCGTACTGCGGCGTTGGCTGCACGTTCGACGTGAATGTGCGAGACAACACCATTGTGCAGATTACTTCGCGCGCCGACGCACCGGTCAACGGAATGAGTTTGTGCGTCAAGGGACGTTACGGCTACGAGTTTGTGCACCATTCTGACCGGCTCGTTCGACCCAGAGTAAGACAATATTTGCTCGCTGGAACAACTCGTGACCCGTCGACAAATCGCGGCGATTGGGTCGAGGTCGATTGGGAGACAGCTCTGAACATCACGGCTACGCGGCTGCATGCCATCGTCGGCCAGTCCGGACCGGATGCGGTGGGGGTGCTTTCTTCGGCCAAGTGCACGAACGAAGAAAATTACTTGATGCAAAAGTTCGCCCGACAAGTGATCGGCACCAATAACGTCGACCACTGTGCACGGCTGTGCCACTCCTCGACCGTCGCCGGTCTGACAAGCTGCTTCGGTTCGGGAGCGATGAGCAACACGATGCGCGACGTGGCGGAACAGGCCCGCGCGATGTTCATTATTGGATCGAACGTCACCGAACAGCATCCGGTTTTCGGCACGATGATCCGTCAATCGGTGCTACGACGGGGCACCAAGCTGGTCGTGGCTGACCCACGGCGCATCGATATTGCGGAATTCGCTGCCTTGCACTTGCGTCACAGGCCGGGTACCGACGCCGCTCTAGTCAACGGAATCATGCACATCGTTCTCAAAAACGAATGGCATGATCAGCAGTTCGTCGTCGATCGCTGCGAAGACTTCGATGCCTTCAGCGAAAGCCTCGAAAAATACAATCCCGAGCTAGTTGCGGAAATCACTGGCGTCTCGGTAGTCGACTTACAGCAGGCATCCAAGATACTCGCCTGTGAACGACCGATGGCAGTCATCTGGGCGATGGGCATCACTCAGCATACGACCGGCGTACTCAACGTTCTGAGTCTGGGAAATCTGCAGATGTTGTTGGGAAATATGGGCGTACCGGGGGGTGGCGTCAATCCGCTCCGCGGACAAAACAATGTTCAGGGCGCCTGCGACATGGGAGCTCTTAACAACGTCCTGCCTGGCTACCAACGAGTAACCGATCCTCAGTCGCGGAAAAAGTTCGAAGCCGCGTGGCAGTTGGCCGCTGCGGAAGACCAGGATAACGTCGGATTGGCGGTGCAGATGAACGACTCGCCGGGGCTGACCGTTACGGAAATGATCGATGCGGCAGGCCAGGGCCGTGTGCGGGCGCTGTACATTCTGGGAGAAAACCCGGCCATGACCGATCCAGACTTGAACCACGTGCGCCAGTGCTTGGAAGCGTGTGAATTCCTTGTTCTGCAAGAGATCTTTCCTTCTGAGACGAGCCAATATGCGGACGTCCTTTTGCCAGGCGTCTCTTGGGCAGAAAAGGACGGGACATTCACGAACACCGAGCGCCGTGTGCAACTAGTTCGTCAGGCGATCCAACCTCGCGGTGAAGCTCAGCCTGACTGGGTCATTACGACGAAATTGGCCAATCGGTTGTTGGCTCGGCAGCGTCGGACTGCTGTCGGCGAGCATGCCGAGTGGAATTACTCTTCGGCCTCAGAAGTCATGGAAGAGATTGCAGCTTTGACCCCGTCTTACGCCGGAATTTCACACGATCGGCTGAATCGAGGCGAGCAGCTCCATTGGCCAGTACCTAGCCACGACCATCCGGGTACTCCAATCCTGCACGTTGGACAGTTTGCTCGCGGGCGCGGAAAATTCCATGTGGTCGACCATCTGCCGCCGAGTGAGTTGCCCGACGATGAATACCCAATCGTGCTAACGACCGGCCGTGTGCTGTACCACTGGCATGGCGGCGAACTTACCCGTCGAGTTGCGGGCCTGCTGGCAATCTACCCTGAGGGCCTGGTTGAGATCAGCCCGGAGGACGCCATCCGTATTGGTCTGAACGGCCGAAATCATGTCCAGCTGACTTCACGTAGGGGTAAGATCCTGGCTCGTGCGGTTATCACCGATCGTGTCTCTCCGGGACTCGTCTTTGCCAACTTCCATTTTCCAGCCGAGCAGAACGCGAACAATCTCACCATCGGGGCCCTCGATCCTGTAGCCAAGATTCCGGAGTACAAGGTCTGCGCCGTGCGACTGGAAGCGACCGATTAAACAACGCTCGACAAAAGACGCCGAATCCCACATGGAACTTAGGAGGCGCCGATGGCGATGAATCCGGCGACACCGACCGACCCAGCACACGACGTGTTGCGTTCAGAACGAGAACCTTTGCGTGCGTTTTTTTCCCCGCGCAACGTGGCCTTGATTGGAGCCACGGACAAGCCAGGCAGCGTAGGACGCACCATGCTTTGGAATCTGATCAATAATCCTTTCGGCGGAACTGTATTTCCGGTAAATCCCAACCGGAAACACGTGCTGGGCGTTAAAGCGTATTCCGAAATAGACTCTGTTCCGGATCCGGTCGACCTTGCGGTTATCGTGACACCGGCGGCGAGCGTGCCTGCACTGATCCGCCAATGCGTGCAGCGCGGTGTCGAAGCAGCGATCGTCATCTCTGCCGGTTTCAAGGAAATCGGCGACGCAGGGATCGAGCTGGAACGACAGATTCTCGAACAGACCTGCGGCGGGAAGATTCGCGTTATCGGCCCGAACTGTTTGGGCGTGATGAGGCCAACTTCTGGGTTGAACGCCACATTTGCCGCCGGAATGGCCCGGAACGGAAGCGTGGGACTTATAAGCCAGAGCGGTGCTTTGTGTACCGCAGTGCTCGACTGGAGCCTCCGCGAACAAGTAGGCTTCAGTGCGTTTGTCTCCGTCGGCTCGATGCTCGACGTAGGCTGGGGCGACCTGATTTCCTATCTGGGAAACGATCCGTACACGCAGAGCATCGTGATTTACATGGAAACGATCGGCGATGCGAGATCATTTCTCTCGGCGGCGAGGGAAGTCGCGCTTACCAAGCCGATCATCCTCATCAAGGCGGGACGCACCGAGGCCGCGGCCAAGGCCGCAGCGTCCCACACTGGCTCGTTGGCTGGCAGTGACGACGTTCTTGACGCGGCGCTGCGTCGTTGCGGAGTGCTGCGCGTCGACACAATTGCCGAATTATTCGATATGGCGGAGGTGCTCGGCAAACAAAAGCGTCCTGGAGGCTCACGCCTGACAATTGTCACGAACGCTGGGGGACCAGGAGTCTTAGCAACGGACGCGTTGATTCGATCCGGAGGTCAATTGGCAGCGCTCACGCCAGAAACAATTAACGCACTGAACGAGTTGCTTCCTCCGAATTGGAGCCATGCCAACCCAATCGACATTTTGGGCGATGCCGATCCAGATCGGTATGCAAAAACGCTGGAAGTCGTAGCCAGGGACCCGAATAGCGATGGCCTGCTCGTCATTCTCACGCCCCAGGCCATGACCGACCCGACCCAAACCGCTGAAAAAATGCTGCCGTTGCTTAGGAGTCTTGGTAAGCCGATTCTCGCGAGCTGGATGGGTGGACCCAGCGTTGCTGTGGGAGCATCCCTGTTGGATCATGCGGGCATCCCCACGTTTCCCTATCCGGACGCCGCAGCCCAGATCTTTCAGACCATGTGGCGGTACAGCGATAACCTGCGGTCCCTGTACGAAACGCCTACGCTGGCAAGCGATGTTGAAGAAGAGTCTTCTGGCTGCGAACGAATCAAGAATATCATTGAAACAGCACGATCCAGAAAACGCTGCCTGCTTTCCGAGTGGGAATCAAAACAGATTCTGGCC
>CAZFLF010000574.1:0-5048 GCA_964519825.1 uncultured Pirellulaceae bacterium
CATCAACCCAAGAGTGACAGACCACTACCCAGATTATTCCGGCAAGGGCTGGGTTGAGCGTAGGTATGCAAAGAGGTCGCGCAGTTGCTGCTCGTTGTAGTCCTTCAAGATGGCTTCGGGCATGATCGAACGTGGGATTGCGTTCATTTCCTCGATGTCGGTGCGTGGGATCAACACCGTCTGGCCGTCGGCTTGTTTCAACACTACCAGGCGGTTGTCTTGTTCCGTAACGAATCCGTTGAGTGTTCGGCCGTCGGAGGTGACGACGAGGAAGTTCTCAAATCCTTCACGAATTTCCAGGCTTGGGTTGACGACATTCATCAGCATGCCTCGCAAATCGTCCCGTTTATACGCCGTCAAGTCGGGGCCAATCCGCCCGCCGGAGTTGAACAGGAAATGGCACTTTCCGCAGTTCTGGTCGAACAAATGCTTGCCCTTGTACGGATTTCCTGATCCACCACCGATGGCCAGCGAGAAGCGTTCGACTTGTTGACGCATTTCTTCGGTAGTGGCGTCGTGGACGTCTCCCCACTGTTGCTTGACCCGCGCCGCCAACTCCTGGTCGCGCAAGAACAGCATCCGCTGGACCACCGCACGGGGAACGTGATCGCGCGAAATCGCTCCCGACGCCACCGCCGCGACAAGTTTCGTCGCCCAGGTCCGGCGGCTGGCTAACACCGACAGCGCGACTTCGCGTACAGCGGTAGAGAACTGATTATTCGCCTGAATCAGCTCGTCTGGAATTCGTGAGTCGTCGTAGGTCTGCAACGAGGAGATCGCCGCGCTGAGCACGTCGTCGTGTTTCGACTTTGCTGTCACCTGCAACAGGACCGGTACGCAAGACGGCTGATGTACCTGGCCAAACACTTGCAGGAAACGGACGCGTTCCAGCCGATCCTTCTTGTCGTTGGCAACAATCTGCAATGCCTCGGCTACGGCCTTCGAATCGCCACTGCGCAAGCGCAAGACGAGTGAGCCGCCGCCAGCCTTGGCGATTGCGGCGGTCAGCTCTGGAGGTAGACCGGCCAACTCCCGCCCCGTGAACGCGGTTTCAAATCCTTTCATCAATGTCGCGATGCGATCCTGGCTAGGCGCTAGCTCCAACAGTGTGGCGCACGCTAGCAAATCTTTTTGACCGCCAGCTTGAGCGAACCGGCGCATCATGCGTTCCAAAATGTGTTGAACAACGAGCGGCTCATCCCACAGCAAACGATCCTGGAACAACTGCACGACGGCATCTCGGTCGGTAGTCCCCTTCGCTTCGATGGCCCACCACAATAGCAACGGCAAGAACGCATCGTTGGCGTCTTCCTCACGGCCTAAGAGGGCTTTGACCAATGGCAAGCAGTGGTTAGCGGGGAGCCGGCGTGCGGAGCAAGCCAGTTGGCAGCGTACTTCGACATTCGGCTCCTCGCGCGCCATTTCCGTCAACTGAACCGCAATGGACGGGGCGACCATGTGATCGTCGGCAAGCAGACGCACCGTCCAAAGCCGCACATAGGGGTCGGCGTGTTTCAGGAACCGCTGTGCGACCGTTTCGTTGAATCCACCCGAGGCGTGGACGGCCCAGAAAGTCTCGAGAGCTAGTTGACCCCGTTCCCGTTCGATGGAATCCAGCAATGTTGCCACGACCGACTTGTCCTTACGATCGCCCAGAAGTCGCAACGCGGTCTCGCGATGCCAGCGATTCTCATTGCGCAAGGCTTCAATGAGTTGCGCGGAAGAAGCCTGAGCGTAATTAACCCGCGTGGTCGTCGGGACGGAGTCTTTAGCTCGCAGTCGATACACGCGCCCGGTCGACTTGTCGACGCGACCTTGATAGTGACTGGCGTGATCGATGCGTTGTTCATAAAAGTCCGCAACGTATATCGCACCGTCGGGTCCGGCGGCGAGATGCACGGGACGGAACCACGGGTCGCTGCTAGTCAAGGCGAAACCGACGTCGCGCGTTTTGAATGTCGAGCCGGTTGATTGCACGTCACTGATGACGACGTGGCCTTGCAGCGGACCAACGCCGAACAGCTTGCCCGCATACTGGGCCGATAACGCGGCCCCTTCATAAAGGATAAACGTATGCGTGAATCGCGGGACACTGTGATGTGCCATCTGGGGGAAATAACCGAACGCATAGGGATTGGAGAGCTCGCCGTGCTTGCCAAAACCCTTTTGGTAGTAACCACCCTGCACATAGTGAAATCCGCGAGTGTCCCCGCCATTGTGACCGGAATACAAACGCCCCTTTGAATCGATTTCAACTCCGAAGGTATTTCCACCTCCTTCGGCGAAGACCTCATACTGACGCGTTTCGGGATGATAGCGCCAAATGAGTTGCCCCATCGAGAAGACTGGCTTTTCTTTGGTGCCATAGTGTTTGATGTTGCCGGTTACTGTGCTGCCTTGCGCCGCATAGAGCCAACCGTCTGGACCGATCCGCAAGTTGCTGGCGATCGAGTGGGAATCCTCCAATCCGAATCCTTCGAGGTGGACGATGGGGTCACCGTCCGGAACATCGTCCTGGTTCGCATCGGGATAAAACAACAGATACGGAGGATTGAGCACCCAAACGCCACCGCGCCCACGGGCAAAAGAAGTGGCCATGTTAAGCCCATCGACAAATGTCTTATGAGCGTCGAAGCGACCGTCGCCATCGGTGTCTTCATGGATCGTAATCTTGTCCGCCCCATGGATGTGGCGTGGCGGTGGAAGCGGCGTTTTGTCGTAGACCGAACGCAGGAACTTGTCGCGGCTGACCATCTCCAGCCCGGCGGGATTGGGATACTGCATGTAATTCATCACCCACAACCGGCCCCGCTCGTCAAAGCTGAGAAACAGCGGCTGGCCGATCTGAGGCTCGGAGAGTACCACTTCGACTTGTAAATCATCCGGAGTCTTGAATCGTTTCAACGACTCGGCCACCGACTGTGGTCCGTCATCGCCAGGCAACCGGCGCAGGACGCGCTCCGCTTCTTCTTTTGCCTGGATCTTCGAGAACACGATGTCGCTGGGAGGCGTTGCCGCGTCGGTCCATTTGCCCCACTCGCGATTGTCGCCGGGTTGGAATTGCCAGTTCCCATCCAGTCGGATCGCCTGGTCCCCCCCGAACAAGACCGGCGCTGCAACGTTGAAGCCCCCTCGTCCATCGCTGTCATACACCCGCAGCGCGATCACATTGCTGTCGCCGAACTTGACATGTTTGGCATCTACCGAATGGCGATCGGATGTACCCAGACCACTGCGGAATTGCGGTGGGAAACCGCCAGCGCGTCCCACTAGCTCTCCGTTCAGATAAATCTCCCGCGCATCGTCGACCGGCTCGACAAACAGCTCGATCGGCCGCGATTGCCACTCCGCGGGAACCCGAACCAGGCACCGATACCAGGCATAGCCGCCGAGTCCGGCCGGCGGTGATTTCCAAGTCTCGGGAACCTTGACGTTCTTCCAATCCGCTTGGCATTGGTTGGCAAGTGGGACACCGCATATCTCTACGGCACAAACTACAAGAAGAATGAGATGGCAAAGTTTTTGAATCATGGCGTGGACTATGGGTGGCTGAATCGACAGGTGAACTAAATAGTGAAATCCGCCTAGCGGACGATTGTGTCGCGGGACCGAGCTGAGAGTCAAGTGTTCCAGATCCACTCAATGCCGTGGAAAACAAGTTGCGCGGCGAAATCATCCGCTCCGCCGCACACCACTGAGGGCATAACATGCGTAGACGCGAGGTCCAAAGTCCCACAGCCATGGTCCGCTGAACTCCACTTGCTCAACCAGCGGCGCGAGCTCGGGCGATTGGCGCCATAGCGACTCGATAATTGCAGGATTTTGCCCAGTGAAAAAGTTGCCGCTGGTGATTAGACGTCTTAATAAATCGCTTAAACCGCTTTCAGGTGTCTGGGTCAACTCGGGGCAACTGGACGACGAAACAATCTCCGTTACCAGAACTCCTTGACCGCCGGGCCGTACAGATTCCATCAGCAATTGCATATGACGCAGGCGCATCGCGGACAGAAGTTCCATAACTCTCGAATGACTATTACCCAACGACCGAATAATCATCTCCGCTAGTTGCGATAGAAGCCCGATTGAGACAGTTACATCAAAGTGTTGATCAATACTCGACCAGTTGTGCCCAAGTGCCCTACGCACAGCCTCGCTAATCTCGCTTTGACTTGGAGGAATCTCGTCGTTCCACGCGGAACATATTTCCGCAATGCCAGTCACATCGATTCCGCCATGCAAGAAGATATTGGAGCCCGTGACCAGTCCTTGACGCTCCACGCCGTAAACCAACGCTTCGAGGTCCAGATCCAACAAGTGAATCTCCGAGAACCAGGTCAGTAGTCGCTGCAAATCCAGGTCGTTGCAATTACCCGCTCCTAACACCAGCAATCGGCCACTTTCGAACTCCGGCTGCGCAAGGAGTTGAGTGACGCGCTCGCGGTGCGACGAAAACTCCGCCCACCGCTCTCGACTCATACGATTGCGGGCAATTTGCTCGTCACGTGTGCGAAAGACCATGGGACCACAGCGCCGAATTCAAGCAAAAGTAAAATGACTTACGGTCCACTTTCTTATCTGCCAGTCAGTTATGCAAGAGTGTTAAATAAGAAAGTCAACCTACTATTGGCCATATTGGTCACCACCTCATCAAGGGTGGAAACCATTCTCACGATTGATGTGAAAAACCGCTGTCAGCCCAATATCAGGAGCGAGAGTTCCTTTCGTTAGAAGCGATGATCCCTACTAGACAGATCTTGTGGGCTTGATTAGTCTGCGAGCGCAGAATCGTGATTGGAGTTGCGTCTGGTAGTCGACTCGATGGCAGGAGACTGACGGTAGACTAGCAATGTGCCCAAGTTTTTTTTGAACATCGTAACAACGTTAGCTGGGAGACGAATGCATGGCGAAAAAAGCTGCCAAGTCAGGTGGGGGAAAAGAGGTCAATAAGTCGCAAGCGATCCGAGATTACCTTAAAGAGCATTCCGACGCGGGACCAACGGCCGTGGCAGCGGCATTGAACTCGCGTGAAGGGTGGGACATCAGTGCTG
>CAZFLF010000575.1:0-5044 GCA_964519825.1 uncultured Pirellulaceae bacterium
CGCGAAAGCCGCCTGCGCGAGGCCGCGGATAAGTTGCAATCCCAGCGAAAACTCGCGGTGGAAACCCGCGGCACCCGGCAGAAGGCTGTCAACCAGCAGTTCTCAGAGGACTCGCAACATTTGCAGGAGATTCACACCACTCAATCGCGACAGGCCGAAGAGCGGCAGCAGGCGGAAATTGCCGCCGGCCGTGAGATGTACGAACGCGGTTGGCAACGCCTAGTGACGCGCTGGACCGCGGGATTACAAGAGTTCCAAGCCGCCGTCACGCAGATGTGGACTTACTGTGACGACCGATTCCCGGCTTGGGAATCCGCGGATTGGGAGACGGCGCGAGTGACTGGCGATTCGCTCCCGGCGCTGCGGTTCGGTAAATTCGCATTCAGCTTGCGGGGCCTGGAAGGAGGCGTACCCGAACACGCCGACTTGCGCCCTCCACAAGTTGACTTTGATATTCCGGCGGTGTTGTCCTTCGCCAATCGTCCATCGCTACTCTTGGAAGCCTGGGGCGAGGGACGCGTGGTCGCGACGCGCGCCATGCAAAACGTGATGTTGCGGCTCCTGACCGCGCTGCCGCCGGGCAAAGTCCGTTTCACAATCATCGATCCGGTGGGCCTGGGACAAAACTTCTCGGCGTTCATGCATTTGGCGGATTTCGACGAGAAACTGATCACGCATCGAATTTGGACCGAGCCCCAGCATATCAATCAGCGGCTGTCGGACCTGACGGAACACATGGAAGATGTGATCCAGACGTACCTGCGCAACGAATTTCCCACCATTGACGAATACAACCAACAGGCCGGTGAAGTTGCCGAGCCGTTTCATGTGCTCGTTGTGGCGAATTTTCCCGCGGGATTCTCCGACGAGGCGGCGCAGCGGCTGTTGAGCATCATGCACAGTGGCTCGCGCTGCGGTGTGTATTCGATTATCAGCACCGATTCAAAGCTCGACATGCCGCGCAACTTCGACCTCAACGACCTCGAAACCCACGCGGCGACGGTACAGTGGAACGGACAGCGATTTGGTTGGCGCGACGAGAGCTTGAAGGATCTACCCTTGACGCTCGACGAACCGCCGAGCGATGAACGCTTGACGCAGGTGATTCGCGTGATCGGTCGCAAGGCCAAGGACGCAATTCGTGTCGAAGTTCCATTCGCGACCGTCGCTTGCCCGCTGGAAAAATGGTGGACGCACGATAGCCGCGGTGGGATCGACATCGCGCTGGGACGCGCGGGAGCTTCCAAACTGCAGTTCCTCCGGCTCGGCAAAGGTACCTCCCAGCACGTGCTGATTTCCGGCAAAACCGGGTCTGGAAAATCGACTCTCTTGCATGCGATGATCACCAATACCGCCATTCACTACAGTCCCGCGGAGGTCGAGTTCTATTTGATCGACTTCAAGAAGGGGGTCGAGTTTAAGCCGTATGCGTCATTTCGGTTGCCGCACGCGCGCGTGATTGCCATCGAGAGTGAACGCGAATTCGGGATGAGCGTTCTGGAACGGCTCGACCAAGAGTTGCGGACGCGAGGTGACTTATTCCGTCAGGCCGGCGTGCAGGACATCAAGAATTTCCGCGACGAGAATCCCGAGCAGCGATTACCGCGAGTCTTGCTGATCATCGACGAATTCCAGGAGTTCTTCACGCAGGACGACAAACTGGCTCAGGAGGCCGCGCTGCTGATGGACCGTCTGGTGCGCCAGGGTCGCGCGTTTGGCATTCATGTCTTGCTCGGCTCACAAACACTCGCGGGCGCCTATTCGCTGGCCCGTAGCACTCTGGGCCAAATGGCCGTCCGTATCGCTCTTCAATGCAGTGAGGCCGATTCGCATTTGATTTTGAGCGAGGACAATACAGCGGCACGACTGCTCAACCGTCCCGGCGAAGCGATCTACAACGACGCCAACGGCCTGTTTGAGGGGAACCATCCATTTCAGGTCGTATGGCTGTCGGGGAAAGAGCAGGATGATTATCTCGAACGGCTGTCGCACCGCGCAAAGGAAGAAGAGTTTTCGCTCGAGCCGCCGATCATCTTCGAGGGGAATGCTCCTGCCAAGCCGGACGAAAACCCCACGTTGCGACAGATCCTGGCCAATGGCTCGCCGGTCGAACCATCACTGGCTCCGCGGGCCTGGCTCGGTGCGGCTGTCGCGATCAAGGATCCGACTGCCGCGCTTTTTCGGCGCCAGAGTGGCGCGAATCTGCTGGTCGTCGGCCAACAAGAGGAATTGGCGCTGGGAATGCTGGCCAATTGCGTCATCAGCTTAGGTGCGGGTGCGGGGAACGGGCACACGCCGCGATTCCTCGTGCTCGACGGGACACGTCCCGAATCTCCGGAGGCAGGCTGGTGGCAGCGGTTGGCCGGACAGCTGCCGTTGGATGTGATGGTGAGCGGTCCGAACGACGTCTCACGAGTGGTCAACGAACTCTCCGCGGAAGTCGTTCGGCGCGTCGAATCGGGGGCGGAAGCGGAGGGTGCCGTGTTCCTCTTCGTGTACAACCTGGCTCGATTTCGTGAGCTGCGCCGCGCCGACGACGATCTCGGTTTCGGCGGTTTCGGCGAAGAAAAGACGGCCAGTCCATCGAAGCAGTTTGGTAACGTGCTGCGTGACGGTCCCGGGGTTGGCGTCCACGTATTGGTTTGGTGTGACACCTTCAACACCGTCAATCGCTGGTTGGATCGGGCGACTTTGCGCGAGCTGGATCAGCGAGTGTTGTTCCAGATGAGCGCCAACGATTCCAGCAACCTGATGGACTCTCCGGAGGCCAGCCGGCTTGGCGCCCACCGCGCGATCCTGTTCAGCGAAGAACTGGGGCAACAGGAGAAATTCCGCCCTTACGGACCGCCGGAGTCCGAGTGGCTGAATTGGGTCGCGGAACGGTTGACTCAGCGTATCGCGAAGGTTTGAGTGGCCGCGTCTCTCCGAGACGCGCTGCCCTAGCCTGGCAACCAACGCTTGCTGCAGGGGCCATGCGTCTCGGAGAGACGCGGCCACTGAAGACTACTTGATTGCGACTCCACCGTGCACCATTGTACTTTTTCGGCCCCATCATTCATCGAACTACCTGGACCATCCTCTTAGAGGTGCTGAAATGCGATTGGCCATATTGTGCTGTGTATTGTTGGGAGTGACTGCCAACGTTTTCGCCGAGGAGGAGGGATTTACGACTCTCTTTGATGGCAAGACCTTGGCCGGTTGGGAAGGAAATCAAGGGCTTTTTCGCGTGGAAGAAGGGGCCATCGTTGCCGGTTCGCTGAAACAGCCCATCGCGCGCAATGAGTTTCTCTGTACTGAAAAGGACTACGGTGATTTTGAGCTGCGACTCAAGGCGAAACTGGTCGGGGAAGGAGACAATGCCGGCGTCCAATTCCGCAGCCGGCGTGTCCCAAACCATCATGAAGTGAGCGGCTACCAATGTGACATGGGCGCCGCATTCGGTCGGATCGTATGGGGTGGGCTGTATGACGAATCGCGGCGCAACAAGATGCTCGCGGAAGGAGACCAAGCCAAGATCAAAGAAGTCTTCAAGAAGGGGGACTGGAACGAGTTTCGGGTGAAGTGCTCGGGCCCGCACATCCAGATTTGGTTGAACGGACTACTTACCGTCGATTACACGGAACCGGATGACAAAATCGCTCGGCGTGGCGTGTTCGGATTGCAAGTCCACGGCGGCAAACCAGCCGAGGCCTGGTACAAGGAAATCCGAATCAAGGAATTGCCGTAAACTTCTCTCGCGGGCATGGCGTTATTTGCGGCGTGGACGGCAATTCCAGACAGATTGCACCGAACGACGTGCGGCAGGCATCGGCCGTCATCGATGGCATCCGCGCCCGGGGGTGTCGATTCGACCGGTTATTCCGGAACTACACAAGTGCTGCGCGAATCAACGCGAATCGCACCGGACTTGCGTGGGATGCCAAGTTTGACTCCGGCCAACGACGACATAGATAACTTTGGTCACCAATTTTGCCTCAAGTCCGTACGCTGAAATTCTCTGCGGGAGAAGCCATGGGAACTCTATTGCTGCATATTTTGGTTGTCGCCATCGGCACGGTGGTAGGAGCCATCGCGGGCTGGTTCCTGCGTGCGATGAGTCCCATGAAAGCGCCGGACCTCGTGCCGGGGCCGCAGATGGAACCCGAGGTTACTCCAACCAAGACAGTTGAATCTGAAAAAACTTTCGATCATGTCGACACACTGATGGCTCGATTGCACCAATTGACCGCGAGTGTTGCGGCCGACGTCGGTGAACACAGCAGCCGGGTGCAGGCGATTAACAACGAATTGACCAGTGGCGGCGACGTGGTTTCGGTGGTTGACCGGTTGATGAAAGCGAACGAGCAGATGCAGTCGCAATTACAAGCCGCCGAACAGCGGATGCAACAACAAGCCAAAGAAATGGAATCTCACGTGAAAGACGCCCGCACCGATGCCCTGACGAAACTCGCCAATCGCCGCGCGTTCGACGACGAAATTCGTCATTGCGTCGAGGCGTGTGAAGCGAACGACCAGCCCTCCTGTGTGATGATGATCGACGTCGATCATTTCAAGAAGTTCAATGATACCTATGGACATCAGGCAGGGGACGAAGTGCTGCGCAACGTTGGTCGGGTGTTGCGCCGCGAAGCGTCGAGTGAGGAAATTGTGTGCCGATATGGCGGAGAGGAATTCGCCGTGATCTACCCAGGCATGGACGTCAAAGCCGCTATCCCCCACGCCGAAAAGTCGCGGGCGGCAATTGCACGGGAGGTCGTCGAATTTCAGGGTATGGATCTCCGAGTCACAGCCAGCGGCGGCTTGGCACAGTTGCAACTCAGCGAGTCCGGCGAAGCGCTCGTCAAACGGGCTGACGTCGCACTCTATGTCTGCAAGGAAAATGGGCGCAACTGCGGCTATTGGCATGACGGAACAACGAGCAAGCCCATGAAAGCCGCACCGGCGGCCGCGGCGCCAACCGTGCCTGCTCCTCCATCCGTGCCGAAGGTCGCGACGCCAGCCGTGCCTGCTCCTCCATCCGTGCCGAAGGTCGCGACACCAGCCG
>CAZFLF010000576.1:0-5040 GCA_964519825.1 uncultured Pirellulaceae bacterium
CGTATCCGTGAGATGGCGGGGGCGCTTGGTTTGCGCGTTGCGGACAAGAAGGACAGTCAGGAAATTTGCTTCGTCACCAGTGGACAGCATGACGAGTTCGTGCGAGCGCGACGCGACGGTGTTGATACTTCGGGCGAAGTCGTGACGACTGACGGCCGCATTGTGGGTCGGCACCCTGGAATCGAGCGATTCACAATCGGCCAGCGCAAAGGCTTGGGGATTGCACTGGGGGTCCCAGCGTTCGTCGTACGCATCGAACCGCTCACGCGCCGCGTGGTGATTGGTTCGTACGAAGAACTGGGATGCCGCGAGTTAACGGCGGATCAATGCAACTGGCTGGTGAAGCCGACTAGCAGTTCATTTCGATGTCTCGCGAAGATTCGGTACAACAGCCCGCCCGCTCCCGCGACGGCGGAGCCGCTTTCAGGGAATCGTGTACGAGTTGTGTTCGACGAGCCGCGCCACGGCGTCGCGCCCGGCCAGGCGGTGGTTTGCTACGCCGCCGACCGCGTGCTCGGTGGAGGCTGGATTGAGTGAGCGGCTGCTGTCGTGTTGGCAACTTCCGCCTCAAGTTCTCGCCACAGATCCTCCAGTCTGCCGGATACTTCGCGCAGGCTTTCCGATCGCTCCGGAGGCAGCTCCTTGATGTGACGGAGCAAGTTAAAACAGGCCGTGAACCGGCCGCAGAGAATTGCTTCGTCCAATTGTTGCGTGTTGTCGAACCATAAGCAGGTCGGCACATCACGAGTCCGTTCCGCGATGCGACGCAGTTCTGGCGACGGTTCCAACTGTCCCGCGCCGGCTCGACGTCTTGGCGCAGCCAGGTCATAGATCAGATTCGCAACAACTCGACCGCGGTACCGATCGTCGGAAAATAAGTCGCGGTATCGGAGATCGCGCATTCCTTTCATGAAGACGCTGTTCGACATCGCGAACAGCGACTCCAGTCGCATCCACAGCAACTCACCGAGCCAGCTGACGGTTGTCTGTTCGACGGTTCCCACGATATCGATGCCTGCGTCGCGCGGTACACGGTCCCAGATGAATTTGCGGAACACGCGACTGGCCCACGACAGCGCGCCCACGGTCGATAGAATCACGAGCAGCGAGAACACGGTTTCGACAAAGAAAAACCACGAACCAAAACTGCGCGTGGCGAACATCGTCAGCAGCCGCCATCCAAGCAAGACCGACGCAATCACGCCGACCCAGGCCAATACTCGCGCCAACAACAGGACAGTGCTGACCCGAAGTCCCGTCGGTCGCGGATCGCGCCAATGCTCAAGGAGCGGACGGGTTGACGCCTGGTCTGCATCGGAAATCAGGACCAATCCCACTTGGCCCTCTTCCGGCTTGCGGCGTTCAATCGCGGCCAGCAGGCTGCCTAGCCCTTGATTGTCTGCGACTCCGCCATCCATCAGGGGAATTGGCTCGGCGAACGGTGAGTCCTCCGAAAATCCGCGCAACTGCTGCAGCGCGTCCGCACGCTCCAGCCAGTGAAAATCGTGCGGAAATCCCAGCGGTTCGAACCCACCAGGAAAACAAGACGAGGCGGCAACGACGTCCGCAATCCGCAACTGTTTGGCCAGCTCCAAGGGAATCGCGTGTTTGCCATTGCCGATTTTGACACGCGTACTGCGACTCTTTTGAAACCGGAACGGCAGTCCGGTGCGAAAGTCGGTGGCGTTGAACGTAATTTCTTCTAGATGTGTTGGATGATCGAACAGTTCACCGAATCGGCATCCCTCAAAGAACTGTTCGTCGATGGCCTCGGCCTGGGCAGCGATCAACGTGCATCGCGGCAGCTTTTTATTCCAGTCGCTAACCAGCAACTCGGCGGCGCGGTGGACCGGACGTTGTGTGCGGAGTCGTTCACGAAACCGATTGAAGAATTCGTCACACGATTGCCCCGCGCTGCGCGCGACGGCATACGCCGCACCAAGAAATGTCCCGCCGGAAACGGTGGACAGAATTGTGACATCGTCGAGCAGTTTGATTTCGAATAGCGTGCGCAACAGGCCCAAGTGAAACGCCGCTGCGCGGTACCCTCCGCCTGACAGCGCCAGCGCGATTGCGCCAAATGGTTTGGCAGTCGATTCGGACATACGTGATTCCTTTCACGGGCTGCGAGGCGAACCGATTCGGAAGTATGGTACGCGACGACCGCGAAATGCGGAATTCAGACTGCGAAACCTGCGTCGGCGGTCCCTTCTTCTCCATACTTCGCAGTCGGCGCACTTTCCTCGCGTATAACCCCTAGGATTCCTGCGACCCGACCCTTGTTCATGGTCTAGACTTACGTCAGGGATGTTTGTCTAGAAGCGGACTATGGGACGGGGGATCAGCGTGTTTGCGGAAACTTCAACACCGGTATTTGCCACCGGCGTGCTATTTGGTGCGCTGTTATTGTTTTCTGGCCTCAGTATCGGCATTTGGTTTGGTCGCCGGTCGATGCCGGACGAAGATGGTTCGCTCGACAACTACCATCTGGGAAAATTGCTGCGCGGGCTGTTCCACTGGACGGACGGATTTGCCAACGACGTTTCGAAGTACCGTCAACTCATGGACAGTGTGAAGCAGCAGATGACTGCGGTCGAGCAGCAGCAAACCGACAAACCGGCGCCGATCGTAACGCTGCTGTCGCAAATCGTGCAGGCTAATGATCTGCTGCAGCTACGGCTCGACACTGCCGAGAAAACTCTGCAGGACCAGGCGACAGAGATCGCATCCTACCTCTCGGAAGCCCGCACCGACACGCTGACTGGTTTGCCTAATCGCCGGGTATTCGATGATGAAATGTCGAGGCGGCTGGCCGAGTTTCGCCGTAGCGGTGCACCACTGTCCGTGATGATTATCGACATCGATCATTTCAAACTGTTCAATGACAAATATGGTCACGTGGCTGGCGATGCGGTACTTACCCAGGTCGCCAAAGTGCTTCAAAACACGATGCGCGAATCGGATTTGGTCTCCCGACTCGGCGGCGAAGAGTTCGCCATCGTGTTACCCGGCGCCGATGCGGCGGAAGCGAGCCAGGCGGCTGAACGCGCGCGGTGCGCAGTGGACCAGTCGACGTTTCAGTATGAAGGACAAACGCTGCACGTCACCGTCAGTTGCGGAGCGGCGAAGGTGAACACCGGCGAGGATGCGACTTCCCTCGTCAAACGCGCCGATCAAGCCCTCTATGCCTCGAAATCCGCGGGACGGAATTTTGCCCACTGGCACAACGGTCGCGAACCGGTCGCGATCACTCTCAAGGATCAATCTCGATCGCTCGTATCTCCGCCGGTGACGACCGCAGCTGGTCCGTTCGCCGGAGAGGATTTCCTGCACGTCTGCGACGAACTGCGGCAGCGGTTGCAGTCGGTGATCCAGACGAATTTGTAATGCCAGTCGCGAGTATATTCATTTTCCTGCCCGCCAATCTTCCTGCCCATAACTCCTGGCTGCAGACAGGCAGGAAGATTTGCGGGCAGAAACATCAGGCCCAGCAACAGTTGGGCGCATGCCATTCTGTGATCGCGGCAAGTCTCAAGTACTCTCGCTAGACATTAGTCTCAAACGGTATCACCGCCCGACTGCCGTACGTTAGCTAGCGTCGACTCCTTATTTAGCAGACTCGAGAGACCAGCATGGGCGACACACATTTCAGATTGACCTGCGGCGGAAGAGTCGCAAAATTGTAGATGAGGCTGAATCGGGACCCAAATCAGGGAGGAGTTTATGTTTGACCTGCACCAGGATATCGAAGACGAAGATGGGAATCAGGATGAAGAGGTTGTCCGGAACTACTGCGACAAGTTGATGGAAGCGTTTTTAGAGGCGCCGGAAGGGGTGGCATGCCACGAACAATTTGGGCAACTGGGATGGGCGCGGTCGTTCCTTGATTACGGTTTTAACCACATTGGGAACTCGCCCTCCCAAATGTCTCTCGGAGACGTCCAGGAGATTCTGTTTGAATTGTTTCCTGCCAAGGTCTCGGTTCAACCGGACAGAGCCGGGGCAATTGTCGGCGAAATCCGCGCCTTCTGGCAGTTCCTCGGCCGCGAATATCAGCTCCCCGCAGCTGCGGAAATCGTTGAGGATCTCGGAAAGGATGCCGAGTTGGAAATGCATGAACTCCTCTCCGATCCCGACAATTTCGGGATGGCTAAGTCCATTTTCATGATGGGCCAGGCAGCTGGGTTCGACGTTACGACCCAAGCCGGCATGGAAGAGTTCATGGCGACATACAATGCGATGATTCAAGACAACCGAGCGATCGAGCAAGCAAACTCATCGGCAGCCTCCAATCAGGTTCCTCGGTACTCGCCTCCACAGCCACATGCCAAGCCACGCATCCAGGTCATCCTGTCGCGGGAAGAGCGCAAGGCAAGAGAAAAGTTGCGCAAGAAAAAAATCGGTCGGTCAAAGGGTCGTTGAGCCCAAGCCGAATCCTGTGGCACGCGTCAACGCTGGTGATTCAGTTCCTCGTCGGATACGATGGGCGGCGTGTTGTCGATTGAGCGAGATGTCGCTCTGTTTCAGGCTGCCGAAGGAACCCCTATGCTTTCCCACCCCCACCGTTGGATGCTTCCCGGATTGCTGTTTTGTTGTTTCGTTTCTTTCGCTTCGGCCCAAGAATGGACCCGATTTCGCGGGCCAAATGGGACGGGAGAAAGTGAATGCAAGACGATTCCAACACAGTGGACGGAGGAAGAGATCCTGTGGAAGGCACCGATCCCCGGCATAGGAAACTCTTCGCCTGTAATTTGGGGTGACAAGGTCTTCGTATTGAGCGCCAACCCGGAAGATGCGACGCGCTATTGCCTGTGTTACCGCGTCGCGGACGGCAAGCAACTCTGGAAAGTCGAGCACAAGTCGACGCCGCATCACCTTCATCCGCGCAGTAGTTTCGCGTCGTCCACACCTACAGTGGACAACGAGCTAGTCTATTTCGCCTGGTCGACGCCCGACGAGACGACACTCCTCGCGCTTGACCACAATGGCAGTGAGGTTTGGCGCAAGGATCTCGGACGTTGGGTTAGTCAGCACGGATTC
>CAZFLF010000577.1:0-5039 GCA_964519825.1 uncultured Pirellulaceae bacterium
CGATTCGATTCGCTTGACCACTGCCAGCCACTGTTTCCGCACGGATTCGTCGGCGAAGTCTCGAGAAAGCTTATCCAGACGCAAATCCCCTTTGGGCTTCTCGACCCCGTGGCATCCCATGCAATGGCGGTCTAGAAAACGATGGACCAAGTCGTCGTTTTGAGATAGGACGAAGAGAATGTTAGGTCGAGGAGATGCGTCGTCTGCTCGCACAATTCCCGCCAGTAGGCCGCAAGTAACACTGCAGCCCACGAGCACGCCCAAAAACTGTCGCATGAGATTGCCTCCGAATCGGGGCTGTTAGGCAGGATCTTCGTGATCGTCGCACGGCAAACATCGCAGGGCAAGAAGCATTTTCAACCTCCGCTAGAAATAAGGAGTGTAAAGTGCAAAATACACCTCTCTACTCAGTCCTTCGGAGCCATCGCAGTGAAAGCACTTTTTTCACGTTGGTTTTGCATCGCAGGCATTCTTGGATTCCTCGCTGCTGCGCTGGCAGTCACGGGCAATTCGGTTCAGGCTGACGAGGTTGCCCCCAGCCTCGACTCGATTAAGGCGGCTGTGAAGAAGTCGCTGCCACTTTTGGAGAAAGGGGCGAAGGGTTCGATGGAGGAGCGGAAGCAGTGCTTCACCTGCCACAACCAAGGGCTGCCGATTTTGGCTCTGACGACGGCTCGCGCTCGTGGCGTCGAAATCGACGCCGAGCACTTGCAGACACAGCTCAAGTTCGTTGCCGGCTTCCTCGGTAAGAACAAGGAAAAATACCTGGAAGGCAAGGGGCAGGGAGGGCAGGCCGATACCGCCGGCTACGCTCTATGGACACTCGACAACGGTGGCTGGAAGTCGGATGCGACCACCACTGCCGTGGCTGAATACTTCCTCCTCTTTCAAAAAGACGCGGAGCACTGGCAGCCCCAATCCCGCCGGCCCCCTAGTGAGCAGAGTCTGTTCACCTCTACTTACGTCGCCCTTCGAGCCCTGAGGACATTCGGAACGCCGGAACAAAAAGACCGAATCGACGCTCGCTTTGAGCAAGTCCGCCAGTGGCTGTTGAAGACTCAACCGCTAGATACCGAAGACCGCGTCTTCCGGTTGCGGGCACTCCAATTAGTCGGTGCCCCAGTAGAAGACGTGCGCCGCGCATCCCAGGAATTACTGGAGTCGCAGAGCGACAACGGTGGTTGGGGGCAGCTGGTCGACATGGAGAGTGACGCGTATGCGACTGGCTCAACCCTGGTCGCACTTCATCAGTCAGGCAACATGACCACGGACGACCCCGCCTACCGCAAAGGGCTGAGCTTCCTCATCTCGACGCAGAAAGAAGACGGCTCGTGGCACGTGACTTCGCGCAGCAAGCCGTTTCAAACGTACTTTGAGTCCGGCTATCCACATGGCAAGGACCAATTCATCTCGATCGCCGCCGCCGGCTGGTCGACGACCGCGCTTGCGCTCTCACTGCCACAGACGCAGAGTGAATCGCAGTGATGCGGATGAGGCAGATGGGGCAGGACGATGAGGGCAGGACGATGACCGGACAAGAAGATGGGGCACAAGCACAATCGTAACGGCGCCAAGAGTCATTCTGTCCTGCACGCGAATTGGTCTAGACTGGTTCAAGTCGCCAGCGACCGTAAGGATTATTGACTGGATGATTTTTGAAAATGCCCGGGTCTGACTCACCACGTAGGCAGAAGCGCCTCCCCTGCTGATCTGAGAATGTCTCCCCTTCGTCCAGCTCAGGCTGATCGGCGCACGACATTCGCAGAAAATCTTCCAATGATGGCAAGTCCTTCTCTTGGCTCACGACTCCGTCCCGCTGTCCGAGGACCTGCATGCCGTGCGACACGATCTCACTTCCAAGTTTGGCAAGACTTACAAAGGCATAAAACACGGCGGCGGGATGACTACGGTGCTCCGCCAGTTCTAGCCAGTCGGATCCCGAATGCGCCAAGACGCTGTTGTCAATGAAGACGCCAATACCACCAGCGCGGATAAGGCTAGCGCTGGCTTCGAGCATGTACTGTGCGGCCATCATGGATCCTGCTGGCCCGACCACCGCGGCATTCATCGCGTAGCTGTCCAGCCCGCGGCGCTCTCCCGGCTTTAACGAACGACGGCGGCATGCCATGCGAAATATATTGGGGAACTCTCGATCCGCTGGCAGCGTTTGCAGCTCAAGAGGTCGCCCTTGAGGCGTCAGAAGTCGCTCCCCCTCGACACGAAACCCGTCAGGCAAACGTTTTTCTAGTTCCTGCCTTCGCTTCCACGGGCCTGGTATTCGCAAAATGATCTCCGGCACTACGGCATCGTTCATTTCTTGCGACATCGACGTTCTCCCAGTTCGCCATCCCAGAATATTAAAACGCACGACCACTTGTGTTGGCCAGACGCTCGTTGACAGGTTCGTGTGCCCGATACCCCCACTAATTAATGACCCTATTAGTAGTAGCACTGTTGTTGGGAGAATGCCAGCCTAATTTCGGAGAATTCCGTCAACAATTTGAGGGCTGGTTTCCAGCCGAAGCTTTTCAGCCATTATCCGGTGGTCAAGCTCAACGCTACAAAACTGACTAATGCTTCGCGATCAAAGACTTCGGATTTCGCGCAGACCAAGCTTGGCCTAGAATATTTGCGTCAATCGCAACAGAAGAGAACTCCTGACAACTCTACCCATTCGTAGATGCCCGAGACTTTTATGACTAGACGTCTCTTTATCCTTTGCGCGAGCGCACTCCTCGCTGCAGGCAACATCGTGGCCGACCAGAACGAGGATAAAAGTGCGAGCACCGAAACGGCACCTGTCACGCCTGCTGGTTCCAAGTCCAGCCAACGCGCCGCGAAGAAAGCCCGCCGTGCCGCCGGCCCAGTCATCAAACGGGACCACGCCGACGTGAGCTACGGTTCGCACCCAAACAATAAGCTCGACCTCTGGCTCGCAAAATCAGACAAGCCGACGCCGTTAATCGTGTTCATCCACGGTGGCGGTTTTGTGGGGGGCGACAAGAGTTCCGTCAGCGGCGTGGCACTCAAGCAGTGCCTCGACGCGGGAGTGTCCTTCGCCAGCATCAACTATCGCTTCCGCACCGAGGCGCCAATCAACATTGTCCTTCGCGACACTGCGCGTGCCATCCAGTTTCTCCGTCACCAAAGGAAAGAGTACAACCTCGACCCGACTCGCGTCGCCGCATTCGGCGGCTCGGCAGGTGCGGGTGCCTCGCTCTGGCTGGCGTTCCGCGACGACCTCGCCGATCCGAAGAGCGACGACCCGGTGCGGCGTGAGTCCACTCGTCTCACCGCCGCGGCGTCGAATGCGGGGCAGGCGTCCTACGACATTCTCAAATGGCGCGACGTGCTCGGCAGCGACGAAGCGATGAGGTTTTATCCGCAGTCCACGTGGCCCGCATTTTACGGGCTGAAGACACTCGACGAATTACAAACGGAGAAAGGCCAACAACTCCGTGCCGATGTGGACATGCTCGGCCTCATTACTCGGGACGATCCGCCCGTTTGGCTTGGCGCGGGGACTGGCCACGACGCTTTGGCGAATAAAGGCGATACCAACCACAGCCCAAAACATTCCGAGGCCGTCAAGAAACGCTGCGATGAAGTCGGCGTGACGGCAGTGCTGAAAGTTGGCAATCTCGTGAAGCCGGACGGCGACGGGAACCGCTCGCAAATCGATTTCCTGCTGAAACATCTCGGCGTGAAAGCCGCGACTCAGTAGTGAGCAGCCATCGGAGCTACACTCGTGAACTCGCGATTACTTCGACGAACCCTGCTGGCGCTCGCCACCCTACTGTTTTTCCCACTGCCAAACCTTCCGGCCGCCGAATTCACTTCCGTGGCCAAACCCAACATTCTTCTCATCGTCGCCGACGATATGGGATACGGCGACTCAACCGCGTATGGGAAAACGGATCTCAAAACGCCGGTCATGGACGATGTGGCAAGCCATGGCATCCGCTTCACGCAGTTCCGCGTGAACCCGTTGTGCGCCCCGACGCGCGCATCGCTCATGACAGGTCTGTATTCGCTCGAATGTGGTATGTGGCGTGGGCCGGGTGAAGAATCGCGCGGACCCATGCCGGAGAAAGGCTGGCCCGACTCGGCGCGGCGCATCAAGGACAACGTAATCCTGCTGCCCCAATTGCTGCAGGGGGCCGGTTATGCCACGGGCGTGTTCGGCAAATGGCACCTGGGCTACGACGCGAAGAATTTGCCCAACGCGCGCGGGTTCGACGAGTTCATCGGTTTTCTCGGCGGATCGCACCCATACTGGCTTCGTCGCAACGCACGCATTCTCCGCAATGGGGAACCATTCAACGCCAGCGGCCATTCGACGGACCTGTTTGCCGACAAGGCGATTGAATTCATTAAAGGGAATAAGGACCGCCCGTTTTTCTGCTACGTCCCCTTCAACGCGGTGCACGGCCCGCTCCGCAACGCCGACCGCGATTCGGACTCCGCGAAACCTGAGTGGCTCGCCACTTACGAGAAGCAAGGCGTCCCCCAGCCGCGCCGCGATTATTGTGCTGTGATGAGCCACGCGGACGCGCGCGTAGGAGACATCCTCAAGACCGTGCGCGACCTTGGCCTCGAGGCGAAGACGCTGGTGATCTACCTATCAGACAACGGCGGCATTCTCCACACCTATCCTTCGAACAACGGCCCGTTACGGGACGGCAAAGGCTCGACCTTCGAAGGGGGCATTCGCGTTCCCGCCGTGATGCAATGGCCCGGAGTCATACCGCCCGGCTCGGTCAGCCAGAGGAGCGCGGTGCATTTCGACCTGTTCAGCACGATGCTCGACGCGGCCGGCATTCCTGCACCGGCTATGAACGGCGGCTATCCCGTACACGGCGTGAGCTTGCTGCCGCTGCTGCGCTCCGGCGGCCAGGCGGAGCTGCCGGATCGGTACTTATTCTGGGACCTTTATGGAGACATCGCCGCCCTCCACGGCCCGTGGAAGATGGTCGGCCAAATCTCGAATCATCATGGTAAATTCGACAAGGCCCTGCGTGAAGCCGAGATCGCGAAGT
>CAZFLF010000578.1:0-5039 GCA_964519825.1 uncultured Pirellulaceae bacterium
AGTGGAACCGTGGCTATTGTCCGATATGCGGTAACGAGCCATTGCTGGCCGAACTGCGTGGTCTTGAACAGTTGCGCTGGCTGCGCTGCGGCTGGTGTGCAGCGAATTGGCAAATCGACCGTCTGCATTGTCCCTCTTGTGGAAACCGCGAGCATCATCAACTCCGTGACGTGCTCGTCGAAGGCCAAGAGCATACGTACCGCTTGAGCATCTGCGACGCTTGCGGCGACTCGTTGCCCACGATTGCGACACTCACGCAGCTGTCACCGCCAGGCCTGCTCGTGGCGGAAATGGAAACTCTCCACTTGCGCATAGTGGCCGCGTCTCTCCGAGACGCGCGGCCCTAGGTTGGCAGCGAGATCATCAGGCTAGGGTAAGCGTCTCGGAGAGACGCGACCACGTTACGGCAGCTCATAACACGCGGCCTGCTCGGAGTTCCGCACGAGTAGTCGTTTGCCATACAGACAGAGGTTGTTCCAAGTCTTGCCTTCGATCGCCGCGAATCTCCCCAGCTCGGTGAATTGGTCTGGAGTCGCCGCGACCATTGCCACCTCACCCGACTCCGCTTGCACCAGGATTGCATCGCCGACGCCGAGGATTTGTCCCTGACCATAGCGACCCTTCTTCCACAGACGTTTGCCCGAGGCGACATTCACGCATTCCATGATCCCATCGGACAGTCCGTACAGATGTCCTTGGTAGAGCACCACGTTTGTGAATTTGGTTTTGAGCAACGTTTGATCGCGCCAAACGTCGGTAGCAGTAATCGCCTCGGGCGACGTCCCAGACAATTTCAAGAGCGCGGCGCCGCGTCCGTACCCTTTCGACAAGAACAACTGATCCTCACCGACCAGCACAGGTTGCGATACGTTGGCATCCTGTGTGCTATTGCCGGGCCAGTCCAGCCTCCAGAGTTGCTTACCAGTTTTCAGATCGTGTCCGGCAATCGACTTTTCATGGATGCACACGATATGTCGTACGCCAAGCATCGTTGCCACGATCGGCGAGCTATAGCTGACTTGCTGGTCGCCCGCTTCCCACACGAGTTCGCCCGTTTCGCGGTGAAATGCGGCGAGCGAGACCCATGGTCCTTTCGGCGGTCCACCCGCAGGCACGATGACCAGATCGTCAACAACAAGCGGCGAATTTGATCGGCCCCATGCGACTCCGCTCTCGTCGGTACCTGCCGGCACGTGATAGCGTTCCAGCAGGTTCGTTCGCCACGCCAGTTTTCCGGTGGCTCCCTCCAGACAAACGAGTTCCCCAGTCGCTCCGAGCGCATACACCCTGCCGGCGTGTATGGTGGGTGTGCTCCGCGGACCAGTTCCTCCGGGAAGCGTCTCGTGGCGTGTTTTGGTCGCATGGGACCAAATCAGCTTCCCAGTCGCGACTTCATAACAAGTCACTAGTTCCTCCGGACCGCGTTGTTCCAGAGTTACCGCAAAACCATTGACCGCGGAGAACGCCGACCAGCCAGCGCCGATGGGCTGTTTCCAGAGTTGTTTGGGAGGGCTCGCCCCCCAGTCATGCGAAAGCCTCACATGGTCAACGCGCCCGTTCCGTTGCGGACCAAGAAACTGTGGAAAGTCGTCGCTGGTCACCGTGACCAGGTCCGCCGCCGCTCCTGATTCCGTCGGCGTCGCCGGCCGCAACGTTTCATCCACTTTCTTGGCCCATTTCGGGCGGAATACCGGAACTAACTCACCGCTCACGTGCTCCACCCTTAACACATTGAAGAGGAGCACAATCACTGTGATGAATCCGACCGCCGACGCAAATCGGAACAACCGCGTGTAACCGCTAAAAAAGAGAAACCAGATTCCCAGCGGCACGCAGGCGAGCATGCCACAGACAAAAGTCAGGACGTTGACGATGGCGTGATCGCCGGAAATCGTGAACCAGCGCACAATGCCGGCAGATAACACGAACCCAGCGGAAATCAACCGCACGAAGAACGGCGGCGACAAACGGCCGCGTCGCACCGGCGGTGGACTACTATCCGCTGCCTGTTCAAAAGAACCTGGCGATTCGAAAGGGTTCGGTGAGGAGTCAGCCTTGGACATGAGTTTCCTCGTTACACGCCTCGCCAGCGCGATCGGCAATACTGACGAAGTCGGGCGATAAATTACGGGTAAAAAATGCGGGATCGAAAAATATCTTTTACCCCCAATCTATAACCAGCGACTTTCCTTCCGGATAGCGGTACGACTACTTTCGCACCGTCTGAAGGTACGCGTACAAGTCCGCTAACTCTTCGGCGCCAACGTCGTTTAGTAAACCGATCGGCATCAGTGACTGATTGCTCTTGGTCATGGACACAATCTCTTCACCGGCGACCCGGACGGTTGTGTCGGGCCCGGTTTGCACCAAGGTACTTTCCGGCGATTCATAGACGATTAGCCCAATGACGATGCGGCCGCTTCCCGTGACGACCTGAGTGGTTTGATAGACGGGCGAAACTTCTTTGTTCGGATCAATGATGTGTGCGAACAAGTCGTCGCGCGACAAGCGGCTGGCGACTCCAAGGAGGTCTGGGCCAAGCGGTCCCGATCCGGCATGACAACGGTGGCAGGCCCGCTTCTCGAAGACGAACCGACCGCGTTGGAAATCCCCTTGGTCCCAACTCACCCTGGCCAACCGCTCGCGCCAGGCGGCGGCATCGTCGGACCAACCGGTGAGATGCTCGGCCAGCCGGTCGTGCTTGGCAGCGAACCAAGCGAAATGAGGTGCATACGCCTCACGCGGATTCTTGTTGGCGGCTGGCTTTTCGGGCGCGTCTCCGCCGGACCATTGCGACAACAGCCGGGCGAGCGCGACCCGCACGGACTCGTTCTGCGGCGCCGAGACGAAGCGCCGCAACGCCTTCATCACCGCCAGCCACTCTTCATCGGCCGGCTGCAACTTTAATTGTGCGAGCGCCGTCGCCGCTACTTCCACGATCGCTGGCTGAGCGGACATCAACGCCGCGACAAACCGTTCGCGATCGGCAGGTTCGGGGGACCGAGCCAAGACTTGTGCGATCGCGTCGCGGATGACGAAGTTGTCCCATTGTTGGCGCAACAGCGGGAACGCTTCCATCGTCGGTAGAAATGCGACCACCGCGACCAGTTCCGGGGTAAAGTCCCCCTTGGCTGACTCGATGGCGCGGAGCAATCGTCGCGCGGCCTCGGCGCGATGGATCGCCGGCATGTGGAGCACGAACAGGCTGTGTTGTGCGTGGCCAAATTGCGCGTGGCTGTAAACCGCCGCCGCGAGTTGCTCGTCGCGATTGCACAGTCTCTCGAACATCTCAGCCACACGGAGCGGCCAGTTGCGGCTGGGATAGAGCTTGCCGCGTTCCATCTTGCCGGCCAGACGGACCAGCGCATCCGCCGTTCGCGCCGTGGTCGACTCGTCGCGCCGAGTTTCGAGCAGCGCCAGCACGAGGAGATAATGCAGGTCGTCGGTAACGGGACTTTCGTTCGTGCACTGCCGCACAATCCTCCCGGGAAGAAGCGGATCGGTAATACCGAGCATGCCACACAGGCGAGCTAATTCCAGACTGACTTCGCGATCTTCATCCGGAAATCCCAGTGCTGATCCAGTGAGACCCTTAATCCAACTTCGTTGCGACTCCACATCTCCATGCAGCGCATATCCCGGCAAAACGTTTGGATTGGCATCGGAGGTTTCAATGTCGCCGAACGCCAACTCCGTGAGCCGGATTGCCTCCAAAAATTCCGCGGCATCTGCAACTCTCCGAAATAAGCCAACAGCCTGACTTGCGTGCGTTGGCTCCAGCTTGCCACGAAATTGCAATTGCCACAGCCAATCCAAAACGTCATGCGGCTCTTTGCCGTCAGGCTGTGCTGGCGCTTCAGGGCGAAATCGAGCGTCTGCAAGCAATCGAGCGGATCGTACGCGATGATCGATTGCGTTCGCTGTCGCATTGAATGCAGTTGCAAAATGTGGCGAAGCGGTCTCCGAAAGCGACGCAAGAGAATCCCATGCCGCGCGTTGAACGATCAGATCGGGTTGATCCGTAGTTTCTCGCCGGATGGCAAATGAAATGAGCGCGACTTGTCCTGCGGTTCCCTGAGGCCGACGGCCAAGTGACCATGCAATCCGAGCTGCAATAGTTGAATTATGTGCAAGAAATTCCGACGAATCACGGTTAAAGACCTGAGAATCGACGATCAAAGGAATTCCGTGCATGCCATCGAATAACTCAGTTAGGATTTCAATGGCACGTTGACGTTGCCAAATTGGCAACGACCGGTCCCGATAAGCATCCGAAAATTTGTCGGCACCAATCCGTCTCGCTGCGGGCATCCATTGGGCTCGCGACCAAGCCGTCAACGGTTCGTCCGCGGCAATGACCTGATAAACTTGGTACCGTGCGGGCTGCGAATCGAGTTTTCCTTCCCTGAATCCTTCAGAGAGTGAACCGTCCTTGTATCGCACGCGGAAGACGCTGCCGCGAGTGCGGCGTCCGCCAATCGCGACAAACAAGTCGCCGCTCGGCCCTACTGCCAGATCAACGGGCGCAAAGCCGACGTCGCCGGTCGTTTCCAAAAAGATCTCTCGTTCGGCGCGAAACGTCGAACCCTGGCGCTCCAGTGGAAAGTGATAGACCCGTCCCAGCGTCCAGCAGCAGCTGAAGACGTTGCCGCGGTAACGCTCCGGAAACTGCCGATGGCGGTACACGATCACGCCCGTCGGCGAGCCGCGACCGACTTCGTTCAGACGCTCAACATTGTCCGGAAACCATGCCGGACGGTTCCAACTCTTTTGCCAACCTTGCAGCATCCAGCCGTGGTGCATACCCGGAGCGATGTCAAATAGCCGCGTCGGGCTGTACCACGGCAAGTGTTGATCGCGTTCGCCGTCGGCATCGACCGTGAATATCGTCCCATCCGCGCCGAAGGCCAAGTCGTAGGGATTGCGGAAGCCGTGCGCGACAACCTCCTGTTGCTTACCATCCGGCGAGACGCGGAGCACCGCGCCGCATTGCGGGTTTTTCACCGGCGAGCTTTTCGTGGTGACGTGTTTCTCTGAGA
>CAZFLF010000579.1:0-5038 GCA_964519825.1 uncultured Pirellulaceae bacterium
CTATGTCGTCTTGGAACAGAATCTGGTGACCTATCGCCGGATCGAATACGACACCGACATTACAGCCCGCAAGATTTACAATATTCCCGATCTTGATAATATGCTTGGAGATCGCCTGAAGTCGGGGCGCTAAAACGACACCAATGGACTGGGATGCCTCCGGACTGGGGATACCTCCGGACTGGAGATACCTTTGAAACGGGCAATTCTGAGTGATATTCACGGGAATTTGGAAGCTCTCGACGCCGTGATGGCAGATGTGGCCGAGCAGGGTATTCAGACCACGTACTGCTTGGGGGACATCATTGGTTACGGCCCGAACCCGCGCGAGTGCGTCGACCGGGCGATGGGTTTCAACGTGTGCGTCTTGGGCAACCATGACCAAGGAGCCCTCTTTGATCCTGAAGGTTTCAGCAGCGGCGCGGAACGCGCGATTTTCTGGACTCGCGCGCAACTGGAGGACGTCGGAGGCGATGTTGAACAGGCCAGACGACGCTGGACGTTTCTCTGCGAACTGCCGCGGCAAATTCGCGAGGGAACCCTGTTGTTTGTCCATGGCTCCGCCAGGAATCCGTTGAACGAATATGTTTTTCCCGAAGACATTTACAACCCGCGCAAATTGAACCGGATTTTTACGTTTATCGAAGGGGTTTGTTTTCAGGGACACACCCACGTTCCGGGAGTATTCACGGAAGACTGCCGATTCCTCACACCAGCGGATTTGGGCAACGAATTTGTCTTCAACGGCAAACGATCCATGATCAACGTCGGCAGTGTGGGGCAGCCCCGGGACGGAAGTTCGCAGGCCAGCTACGTCGTCTTGGACGGTGATCACGTCGAATTCCGCCGCGTGACTTATCCGGTGGAAAAGACGATTGAGAAGATCCACGCGGTACCGGAATTGGATCGATTTCTCGGGGACCGGCTACGCGAAGGACGGTAGATCTGGGACGTTCGAGTCGTTTAACCGCAAGCCGCAGGCGTGCGCTGATTAGTGTGACACGCCGCTCTACGTCGTGAATTGCGGCGCGGAGCGGTGCACCACACTGCCAACGCGAACGCCTGCTGCGACTTGCGGCTAAACGAGGCTTCGGGACCGCGGCTGCTGGTACAGTAAGTTGTGGTCCCATTGCAAGAATCGACCGTGGCGGGAGAATACTTTCCGGCCGGCCCAGTCTTTCGTGGCGCGAGATGCTTGATGTCGACGGAAAAACGCCTGTTTTTGTTTCTTGTGTTGACCTTCATGGTCCTCGCGGGCTACGCCGCCATCATGGAAATGTTTGGGCCGAAACGCCCGGCGCAGCAAGATGTTAAGCAGCAAGCGAAAGAGGAGAAGGCACAGCCTCCAGCGGGCCAACCAGCGAAGGCGGAGCCGCAAGTAGTCGACAAAGCCGCGAACACCGATCCGGTGGCCGAAAAACCAGCGATCGGGGCTATCGCAAAGGATAATGCCGTCAAGGATGCTGCCAAGCAGCCGGCGATCCACCCGCATCGCGTCATTACGCTTGGTAACTACCAGACTGCGACCGGTGGCAGTCCATTGTTGGTTTTTCTGACCAGCCGCGGGGGCGCGTTGGAGCGAGTGGAGTTGGTTGGCCGCAACTCGGCTGGAAATCTACGTTACCGTGATCTCGACAATACCAGCGGATACTTGGGGAGCCTGTCACTAACTGCGGAACTCGAAAGAAACGGGGGTTGCCGCATTCACGCGGTTCCGGCCGGTACGCCAGCGGCACTGGCCGCATCCTCCGATTCCACGACCGGCGCCGGTTTGCGAATCGGCGATGTCTTGACTCACATCAATGAGAAGTCGATCGAACTGCCGGCCGATCTGGATGCGGAATTGCGAATACTGAAGCCGCGCGATTCCGTCCAATTGACCGTTAAGCGAGTCGTAGCGGGGCAGACGAAATCGTTGACCTTCACGGCGACGCTTGCCGTGCGACCGTTTGAACTGGTCCGACCCGAACCGTTGGAGAAGGACGAAACCGTTCCGCACCCTCCGTCGATGTTGCTGTCGATTAAGTCCGCAAACAAAGAACAGACGGGGTTTCTCGATAAGCTGCGCGATCTCGAATGGGACACGAAAGTACTGGACCAGCCGGCTCCGGGAGTCGAGTTCCGCTATGAGATCACCGCGGCAATGGCGGAAGAGTTTGGTCTCGCGGGACCGGTCGAAGTGGTCAAGCGTTATTGGCTGGGCAAGCCTCAGGGGGATCCTGCCAACAACCCTGACGGAGTGGTGCCGGCATATCACATCGACTTTGAAATCGAACTGCGAAATACTGGTTCAGAACCGCAATCCCTGGTCTATCGTCTTGACGGAACGAACGGTTTGCCGACTGAAGGTTGGTGGTACCTGACCAAGATTCATCCTCGGTGGTTCAAAAGTGCCGGTGCGCGGGACGTGATGTTACGCACGGATAGTGACGGGCTACGCCTGATTGGTTGCTCGGCGATCCTGGATCAAGCGAAGAAGGACGAGAAGTCTCCCCGTACACCGCTCTTTAGCGAGATGGAGCCAGTCGCCAATCGGTCGCTGACGAATATCGGGATCGATACGCAATACTTCGCGGCCGCGCTCATACCAAAAGGGACGCAGACGGATGCACGGGCGATGTTTTCGCGAGCGGAAGCACTGGTCTGGGGAGATGCGAAGAAGAAACCCAAGGGGTGGGAACGCACGGCAAATACTAGCTTTCAACTCACGAGTGAAAAACTTGAAGTCCTTCCCATCCAACCGTTCGTCCAACATTTTCAGCTGTTCGCGGGTCCAAAGGATCCGAGCGTTCTTGCGGCGTACGGACTGGGGGAATGGATTTACTACGGCTGGTTTGGGCTGATCGCTCGATTCCTGTCCTCGGTTTTACATTTCTTCTACGCGATCTTCGGCAATTACGGGATTGCCATCATTCTGCTCACGGTGCTCGTTCGCAGCTGTATGTTTCCGATCAGTCGCACCGCCGCGCGGAACGCCGCGATGATGCAAGAGCTCGCGCCGGAAATGCGAAAGATCGCCGAGAAGCACAAGAACAACATGGAAGCCCGCGGCAAGGCTCAGCAGGAACTATTCCGCACACACAACTACAACCCGCTCAGCGGTTGCTGGTTAATGTTCTTGCAACTGCCTGTCTTCATCGGCCTGTACCGCTGTTTGGCGGTTGATATCGAACTCCGTCAAGCACCTTTGATTCCTGGATTGGAATGGTGCTCGAACCTGGCTGGACCCGACAAGCTGTTTTATTGGAAGAGCGAGTTCTTTGCCTACTTCACCGATGAAAGCGGCTGGCTGGGGCCCTACTTTAACGTATTGCCTATCTTCACGATCGTGCTGTTCCTGCTCCACCAGAAGCTTTTTACGCCCCCGGCGACTGACGAACAGACAGCCATGCAGTTGAAGATGATGAAGTTCATGACGGTGTTCATGGGAGTAATGTTTTACAAAGTCCCGGCCGGTCTTTGCTTGTATTTCATCACCTCCAGTCTGTGGGGGATCGCCGAGCGGAAATTGCTCCCCAAACCGACGCCGAAGAAAAAGGACGAAGGTGGCGGCGGCGGCGGCTTCAAGTTCGCATCCCTATTCGGTCCGCGCAAACCGCCGCCGGAAGACAACGGAAACGCACGTAAGAAGGAACTGGAGCGAAAAAAGTTGCGGCGAAATAAGTAGGGACGCAAGGTCACCTGATGGACGTTGACGACACGATCGTCGCAATCGCAACGGCACGAGCTGGCGCTATTCGCGGGATTGTGCGCGTTACCGGGCCGCGAACGATAGAAACGCTCTCGACCGTTGTACGCTGCAAAGAAGACTGGAGATCTTTGCGAGCCGTCCCACCCCGAGTGATTTCTGGGCTTTTGTCGGCCGGCGAAATAATTGGCGAGATTCCGTGCGAACTGTACTTATGGCCGAGTGGCCGAAGTTACACCCGCCAGCCTGCCGCGGAGTTGCATACGCTCGGCTCGCCACCCGTGCTCGACGCGGTATTGGCAACTCTCTGCCGAATGGGGGCGAGACTGGCCAGTCCGGGTGAATTCACCCTGCGCGCATTTCTTGCCGGTCGTTTGGATTTGACACAGGCCGAAGCAGTTCTGGGCGTCATCGACGCGAAAAGTCAAACCGAATTGAATGTCGCCCTGATGCAACTTGCCGGTGGGCTAGCTGCGCCCCTGCAGGCACTTCGCGAACAATTGCTCGACCTGCTCGCACACCTCGAAGCCGGATTGGATTTCGTCGAGGAGGACATTCAGTTCATTTCCTCCGCGGAACTTGATCAGCAACTGCGGATTGCGGCCGACGCAGTACAAAAGCTGTTAGGACAGATTGGCCAGCGTAGCGAGACCAGCGGTGACCCACGGGTTGTGCTGCGCGGGCTACCCAACGTCGGCAAGAGCAGTCTGTTCAACGCACTGGCCGGCACCGAAAGGTCCATTGTTTCGGACATCGCCTCCACGACTCGCGACTATGTTTGTGTCCGGGTTCACGGCTCGGGGCGAACCGTGTTGCTGATTGATACAGCCGGCGTGGAAGCGGATTCGACCTCCGCCAGCATTTCCAGCGCGGCCCAACGCATGACGAGTGCCCAATCGCAGCAAGCGACCGTGGAGCTGTTTTGTGTCGATGCCACTCGACCGTTGACTCCTTGGGAACGTCTTGAGATCACCCAAACGTCAGGACCACCGCGCATCGTTGTACTGACCAAATGCGACGAGCCGATGCGGACCGATTGGGCGGGTCCGTCGCTGGCCACCAGCAGTCGCAGCGGCAACGGGTTGCGGGCGCTCCATGACGCGATCGCCGATCGGCTCGATCAAATCCTGAACACCGAGTCGGCCGTTGTCGGAAGCACGGCTGCGAGATGCGTGGAGAGTTTGCGGCGCGGCGCAGAGAGTCTGATGCGTGCTCGAGAACTGGTGCATGGCGAACGCGGGGAGGAGTTGGTCGCCGCCGAGGTGCGCGTCGCACTCGATCAGTTGGGCACGGTGGTGGGCACTGTCTACACCGACGACATTCTGGACCGGGTCTTTAGCCGATTTTGCA
>CAZFLF010000580.1:0-5038 GCA_964519825.1 uncultured Pirellulaceae bacterium
GCCTTGGCGATACGATCGTATTGCACTTTGATTTCGTCCGGCAGTTTGGTTTCCGCTTCTAGCAAGTTGGCGTGGACACGCACGAGTTCGGCTTCCACGGTGACCCGTTCCGCTTCGACGTTTCGTTTGACTTTCGCACCTTCTTCGCGGGCTTTCTTCAGGTGTTCGTCGGTCGATTTTACGGCGCTCTGCAATTGGTCCATCTTTTCCAGGGCTTCGAGGATCTCATCGGACAGGACACTATTGGCCTGTTCGTCGGCGGCGATCTGTTCCTTCAGAGCCTGGAATTCGCGATTGCTGGTGGCTTGGTTCAGCTTTCCTTTTAATTCCTTGATCTTGTCCTCACGTCCTTTGAGCTGGAGTTGCTTTTGATCCGCGAGGATGCGGATCTTCCTGGCCGCATCTTTGGCCTGCTCGAGTTCGAGTTCCATTTTCTTCACATTGGCATCGACGGCCGCAACTTGTTTGGGGCCGCGTTCGAACCGGTCGCGCAGGTCGGTGAGCTGACGATGGATGCGGTGGAGTTCACGTAACGAGTCAGTGCTAATGTTCATAATCGGGCGTCTCGAATAATAGCCCTGCGCCAAGCGGAAGAGCGGCATCCGCAGGGAATCGGCCGCGCAGCCAAGTCGAGGGCATGGATAAAAAAATATCGTCTGCAGAATAAAAAACCGCCGGCCTTTCGACCAGCGGTTGTGTGGAACCAACTTTGATTCGTGACAGCTGCGATTCGGGTGCAGCCCAGCCACGGTTGCGGCCGCTATCCGGCCACGCCGCGCAGAAAACCTTCCAGTTGCTTGGCCCGGACCGGGTTCTGCAACTTGCGAAGCGCCTTCGCCTCGATTTGCCGCACGCGTTCCCGAGTGACCTTAAAAATCCGGCCGACCTCCTCCAACGTGTACGTGTAGCCATCTCCCAAACCGTACCGCAAACGCACAATCTCGCGTTCACGGTACGTGAGGGTCTTAAGGATCGCTTCAATCTTCTCGCGCAGGATGCCATTATTGGCCGCTTTAATCGGGTTTTCGTAGGTATTATCTTCAATGAACTCGCCGAAGCAGCAATCATCCCCTTCGCCAACCGGTCGGTCCAGGCTAACAGGATGCCGGCCGATGTCGAGCACCCGCCGGACTTCGTCCAATTCCATGCCGCTGCGTTCGGCGACTTCTTCCACACTTGGTTCACGCCGCAACTCTTGCGACATTTTTTTCTGAATATTGCGCAGCTTAGACAGCACGTCAATCATATGCACGGGGATACGGATCGTGCGCGCCTGGTCCGCGATGGCCCGGGTGATCGCCTGGCGAATCCACCAGGTGGCATAGGTTGAGAACTTAAAACCGCGACGATACTCGTATTTATCGACCGCGCGCATCAGGCCCGTATTTCCCTCTTGAATCAAATCCAGAAAGCTCAACCCGCGATTGCGGTACTTCTTGGCGATGGAAACGACCAGCCGGAGATTTCCGCTGGACAATTGGCGTTTCACTCCTTCGTACTCGATAAACTGCTTGCGAACCGAGATGATTCGCTTCCGCAATCCGCGCGGACCTTCCTGGGTCAGCATCATCAGATCACGCAACTCGCGGCGGAGGTTCGCACGTTCGTTTAGGGCCGCCGGTTGTGATTTCAGCTTGTTCAAACGGGCCCGGATGTCGACCATCCGATTGGCAATGTCCTCGAGTTGCTTGATTAACGGTTGCACGCGGCGAGTCCGCAGACTCATCTCCTCGACCAATTGCAGACACTTGCGGCGACGGCGCAGGAAGTTTTGCCGAATCTCCCGGCGTTCGCCCCGCGTGGTTGACTTGCGTATCAGACGGGTAAAGTCGCACTTGTTTAAGGCGATTAGGTGTTCGAGCGTTTTCAGGTTGTGCGGCATGCGTGCCAGGATTTGTTCCTTGGTCAGCCGCTCGGTGAGCGAAACTTTAATGGTCCGGTCAAACGGAAGTTCACCACGAAAGACCTTGGTCAGCGTTTCGACCGTGGCTCGCAACGCGAAATCGCAGCTCAGCAGCGTGCGTCGGAATCGTTTGCGAGTCACCTCAATCTTCTTGGCGAGCGAAATCTCCTCGTCGCGAGACAGCAACGGGATTTCCGCCATCTGACTGAGGTACATCCGGATTGGATCGTCTCCGGCCTTCGGCATGTCATCGGACGGCACATGCAAGGAAGCTTCCGTTTCCGTGATCCGCTGGAGATCGTCTGCGGAAGGAGCGGCGGAAACCGAATCAGAGTCCGCGAAGACGACCGGAGCACGCTCGACCAACTGGATGCCCAATTCATCCAACGCCAACAGCAAATTGTCGATCTTCTCCGGACTGACGTCTTCGTCGGGCAAGTAGGCATTGACCTCGTCAAATGTCAGATACCCCTGGGCTTTTCCCTTCGCAACGAGGTCATTCAATTCCTGTTCGTAATGATCCATGACAACCATCCTCCGCGCAACCTTGCGCTTCCTGGGTCTATGGCGGACAAGGGGCTACCCATCCGTGGGTGCGGGAATACCTTGCCGCCTTCGCTCTTGCTCAACAAGTTGATGCAAGAGATTCAGTTCCTCCGTCTCACCGAGACGTTTTTGGTCCAACAGGGCCAATTGCTGGCGTCGGTCGGAAGCCTGGAACCGATACTGCACATCCTCGATCAAGCGTCGGAGTCGGGTCGCCGCATTCGCGTGCGCATTCGCCTCTTTCGAGCTAGCTCGTTCGTCTAGCTCGACCAGCAGGCTCTTTAACTGCGGCTCTTCCAGCTCATCTAGGACGTGTAAGAAATTGGGCGATTCGCCCCGTTCTACAATCGATTGATACGCGGCGAATAGCCGCCGCGCGGGACCGTGTGAAAAGTGTTCGATGGTAAGTTCGGCGAGTACGGCGTCGGCCAGCTGCGGATGCCGCGCCAGGATCTCAAGCAACTCGACATCAAGCGGCGGCATATCCTTTACCGACAGGGACGGAGGCCGTTCGACCGAAGACTCATACGTCCGTGGCACGGCAACTTCCCTGCGCATCTCCGCCAGGCGCTGGCGAAGCAACGACTCCTCGACGCGAAAATCGCGGGCCAGCCTCCCCACAACCTGCCGTTCGCGGAGCAACTTGGCAGTCGAAGACTCATTCGTCAAACGGGGTGCTCGGCCGATAATCTCGAGCAACCGTTCTAGCACCTGGTTCGCGCGATGCGTGTCCCGAACAAAGTCGAGGCCCTGAGTGTGGACCGAGATCGCGTGCTCGAATGCGTCGTGCGCATTGTCGAGCAATTGACGCAACTCATCCGCCGACCGTTGTTCAAGAAAATCGCACGGATCGAGTTCCTCGGGAAGCGTGGCAATTCGCAGATCGACTTCGCTGGCCACGAACAGCTCGAGCACCTCGTTGGTGCGGCGCTGCCCTGCTTCATCGCCATCTAACACCAGCGTAATCCGATCGGCATACCGGCGGAGCAATTGGATGTGCTTGGGTCCCAACGCGGTTCCCAACACCGCGACGACATTCTTTACGCCGTGCTGATGGCACATGATGACGTCCATGTAGCCTTCCACCACCACGACGTTCTTCGCCGCGGCGATCGCGTCGCGAGCCAAGTCCAAGGCGTAGACATGTTCGCTCTTGGAAAACAGCCTGGTTTCGCGGGTGTTGATGTACTTGCCGGTGTTTTCCGCCGCAAACTGCGGCAAGACCCGCGCGCCGAGCCCGATGGGTCGGCTTTGCGAATCGCGGATCGGAAAAATCACCCGACCGCGAAAGAAGTCGTAGTAACGGTTCGTCTCCTCTTTCTGTCTCACCAGGCCGGCGGCATTCAGAACCGCGACTGAGAACGGTGTGCTGCGAGCTCGATCAATCAACCATTGCCAACTGTCGGGCGCGAATCCGAGCTGGAAGGCATCGATCGTGTTCTGGGTCAACTTGCGATCGGCGAGGTAACGTCGGGCGACTTCCGCATCGGGTGCGGTGCGGAGGCAATCCCGGAACTGCTTCTCGGCCCACGCCATGGCTTCGTACAACGTCTTCTTGTCGTTCGGATCGCCGGGCTTGGTCTTGGGACCGCCAGCGGATGCGAGTGTAACCCCCGCACGATCGGCAAGCATTTCCAGCGCCTCGCGGAAGTCGACCCCTTCACGCTGCATCATGAAGCTGAAAATGTCGCCGCCGATATTGCAAACCCAGCACTTCCACGATTGGCGGTCTGGGTTGACATTCAGACTGGGGCGAGAATCGTCGTGCCACGGACAAGTCCCGACGAAATTGCGACCTTGGCGTCGCAGCGGAATGTAGCTGCCAACCAGGTCGACAATATCGATCGCTTGCCGAATACGATCTTTCGCGTCTTGATTCGCAAAAGACACCGGCGACTCCTGTGGCATGTGCGGGATGCGGGAGGTGGCCACGGCCGGAGAGTCACTTCCCTGAAACTGACTCCTTGCCGCCGGTTCTGGGTAAAACCAGCAGTGTGCCTTCCGTAGCACGGGACGCGGATTATAGTGAGGTCGAATTGGGGGGTCAACGTCGCGACAATTGCGGCAAAAAAGCCAGAAACCATCGCGGCATAATCACTTGCGGCAAGAATCGCTCTCCTGCAATTTTCATCTTGTGCAAATTCCGTGAAGTGTGGGACTCGTTGGTCAGTCCGTTTTGTCAACGGCGATTCAGTAGAATCCTGCTCTTGACGTCGCCGCCAACGCACACTGCCGACCACCGGCGCCAGCCGAAAACGCTGATTCGTTTAACCGCAAGCCGCAGGCGAGCGCGTTCGGGCGCTGTCGATCTCTGGTCAACGCGCTCGCCTGCGGCTTGCGGTTAAACGATCCCGACGGCGCAACCTTCCGGCCTATGCAGCACGGTTGCTACCAGCCGCACGACCCTCTGGATCGCCATTTGAGTGTTAATGGTTGCCATTCCTATCTACGGAGTCTGCGAACACCGCACAAAGGTTAACGGTCGCGAAACCGATAATGATTGTGCGAGAGTACGCGACCGCCTGGATCGGAGCGCCTTCGCCGTCCAATCGAGATGGATGGACTCCAAGGATTGGGCGACGAGGTAGC
>CAZFLF010000581.1:0-5036 GCA_964519825.1 uncultured Pirellulaceae bacterium
TGCTGGAATTGATGAATTCCCCGAGCGCCGAAACTCGGTACGGCGCATTTCGCGCCCTGCGAGCCCGCAATTCGCGTGACCCGTTGGTCCGCGGAGAAGTGCTTGGGGACGAGTTTGCTGTGCACGTTATGAGCACGACCGGCGAGCCGATGATTCACGTCGCCCGCGCGACCCGACCTGAGATCGTTTTATTCGGCCATGGACAAAAGTTGGAATCGCCAACTTTCGTGTTTGCCGGCAAACACATCCTGATCAAGCGACAGAACGCGCAATCGGTGAAGGTGAGCCGCTTTTCGTCCGGCGACGACGACAAACATGAGATTTGCTCGACCAATTTGGACGACGTCCTGCGCGCCATTGTCAAATTGGGTGGCGGCTATGCGGAAGCCATCCAAGCCTTGGAAGAGGCCAAGTCCAAAGGCTTCCTAGTGGCGCGCGTCGAGATCGACGCTCTGCCCCGGCCCGGACGAGTTTATCACCGCAACGAAAATCGTGCCGCCGATGAAGAGGCCACGGACGAAGGTAGCTCGCCGGAGTCGATTCCAGACATCTTTCTCGACCGGTTGAAGCGGGATAGCAGCCGCTCGGACAAACCCCAATCATCGCCCGATATTAACGAGACTAAACCCACTGAACGCGGCTGGCTCGATCGAATGACGCTGTGGATGGTGGAGTAGGCGGCGCGGCAACATCATCCCCCAGCAATTCGTCTTTGACTCGACCGGCGGTTCCTTCTCATGCTCAAAGCGCTCGAACTCGCCGGCTTCAAGAGTTTTGCCGACAAGACACGGTTTGAGTTTCCACCCGGCATTACTGTGGTCGTCGGTCCCAATGGCTCCGGCAAATCGAACATCGTTGACGCGATGAAATGGGTGCTGGGGGAGCAGAGTGCGAAAAGTCTGCGCGGCAAGGAGATGACGGACGTCATCTTCAAAGGGACGGCGGAAGGGGGACGCAAGGCGCTCAATGCCGCCGAAGTCACAATCATCTTCGACAATTCGGCCGGGAAACTGCCGTTTGACGCTGCCGAAGTCCATGTCACGCGCCGGGTTTATCGCAGTGGTGAAGGGGAGTATCTGATCAACGGCCAGCCTTCGCGGTTAAAGGACGTCCGCGATATGTTCCGCGGCACGGGGGTCGGAACCGACGCCTACAGTCTGATCGAACAGGGAAAAGTCGATCAGATGTTACAGGCCTCCTCCAAGGACCGGCGCGCGATATTCGAAGAGGCGGCGGGGATCAGTCGGTTCAAAGCCAAGAAAGTCGAGGCGCAACGCCGGCTCGAACGGGTCGAGCAGAATCTACTGCGGCTGAAGGACATCGTTGACGAAGTGGAAAACCGGGTGAAGACGGTTCGTCATCAGGCGTCGAAAGCTCACAAGTACCGCGAGTTCAGCGACCGACTGCAACAACTCCGCACCGAAGTTGGCGCGGCCGATTGGCGGCAACTCACCCGACAAACTCAGGAACTCGAGCAGGAATTGCAGCAGCTTCGCGACGAACAGGCTCGATTCTCGGCCGAGGCCGAGGCGCTCGAAGCCCGCTCGCTGGAGGTGGATGTCGAACTTGGCAGCGCGGATGAGTCGATTCGTTTGTGCGATGGACGTTTCGCGCGGCACCACGAACAGATCGTCCAACACGACGCGGCACTCACGCAATCGCGGCATCGCAGCCACGAACTCGAGGAGGCCGTTCACCGCTATCGCCAACAACTGGCCGCTATGACCGGCCGCGTCGGCGATGTGCAGGAACGACTGCGCGATACGACGACCGCGCTCGACGCGGCCGAATCGCTGCACCGCGACCTCCGTGACCGCGTCGCCACCCACGAACGACGTCTGAGCGATGCCATTACGCAACTCGACGCCCGGCGTTCCGAAACCGAGTCGCGCCGAACTCAATATGTCGAGCGGATGCGTCAGGTCGCGATCTTAGGCAACCGAATTAGCGGTCTGGAGTCGCAACTTGTCGCGCAACGAGCGACCGAGACGCGAATTCAGCAGCGACTGGCGGAGTTGCTCGCATCGCTCGCCGCCGCCACCCGGGACGTCGAGCAGCAGCAGGCTGCCGAACGGCAACTCGCAGAACAAGTCGAGCTGAAGGGTCGACTGCTGGCGACGAACGAGCGTGAATTATCGTCTCTGCGCGAACAATTGGCCGAAATCCGCGAGCATTTGGTGCAGCGGCAGCATCGGCTGAGTGCGTCGCGCGAGCGGGCTGCCGTGCTGGAGGAACTCGAACAGAACCGCGAGGGGCTGACCGACGGTGTCCGCGAAATGCTCGAAGTCGCACAACAGGCAACCGAGGACTGGCACGGCGAAATCGAAGGCCTCGTGGCCGATCTCCTGCATGTCGGTGTCGACCTCGCGCCGTTGGTCGATATCGCGCTGGGCGAATCCGCCCAACACGTGGTGCTGAACGGCGGGCGATTGCTGGAAGAGCTGCAGGCCGGCCGCTTCCGTCCCTCTGGCCGAGTCGGCTTCGCCCCCGCTGCAGCGGATCTGCCGACGCAGGGATTGGCGCATTTTGGTTGGACGCCACCGGAGACCGGCAGCGGGAAGGCCGCTGCGGCACCAGCCTGGCTCGACGACCCCGTGGGACCGCTCCTCGCGCGCACCCAGAATCATCCCGGAGTGATTGGCCGAGCGGATCGGCTGGTGCGTTGCGACTTACGATTTCGTTCGTTGGTGAACCGGTTGCTCGGAGAGACCTGGTTGGTCGATTCATTGCCCCTGGCGCTGGCGCTCCGCGCAACTGCGGGACGCGGCTGCCGATTCGTCACTGCAACCGGCGAGCTGGTTGAATCGGACGGCAGCGTGGTCGTGGGTCCCCGGAGCACGTTCGCAGGGCTGGTTTCCCGGCGGAATGAGTTGCGCGAGTTGCACGAACATATCGCGGAGTTGGACCGCGAGGTTGCACATACCCAGGAGCAGTTTGGACGATTGCACGAACTGGTCGAACAAAAAGACCGCGTCGTCAAGCAGCTGTTGGATGACCACGCGCGGGCGACTACACAGTTAGCGGGTTGTCATGCTCAAACGGAGTCCGCACAGTGGCGAGTTGCCGGACTGGAAGAACAACATGCGTCCCTGGCGACCGAGATCGCCTCCACGCGCGAACAACAATGCGCCGCGCAGCAGGAATTAGACTCGGCGCGCGGCGAATTGATCGGCCTGGAAGCGACTGTCGCGGAGGCACAGGTCGCAATTCAATCAGGCGAACGGGAAATCGAACAGCTGGAAGCCCAACGTGAATTAAATTCTCGTGAGGCACTCTCCGCGCGAGTCGACCTGGCCACCGCCGACCAGCAGCTTGATATGCTCCGGGCGCGCATGACGCAGTTCCAGGAGGACGAGCGCGAACGCAGTCGAGCGATTCTCGAAGCGCGCCAGCAGTATTCGCAATGCGCCGAACGATTGCTCCAGACCGAACGCGAAATCCTCCATGCGACGTCGGTACTGGCCGCACTGTACCTGGGCAAGGAGTCGCAGGCGCGCGAAAGACTGGAACTGCAAGCCGCACGGAGCCGGCTCGCCGCAGAACGCAACACGTGGTCCACCCAGGTCCAAACCCAACGCAAACAGGCTCATCGTCTGGAAGAGCAACTGCACAAACTGGAACTCGGCGTCCGTGACCTGGCGCATCAGCGTACGACGCTCGCAGAGCGGTTGCGCGAAGACTACAAGATCGAGATCGCCGAGTTAACGAAGCAGGCGAATGCCGCGGAACAAGCCGCACGCGAGGAAATTGACCGCGAGATCGTCGACCTGCGCCGCAAGCTGAACAATATCGGCTCGGTCAATATGGAGGCGTTGCACGAACTCGACCAGCTGGAGACGCGGTTTCAATCCCTGAATTCGCAGTATCAGGATCTCGTGCAGGCAAAAGAGGCGCTGGAGCGGATCATTCAGAAAATCAACGCCGACAGCCGGCGATTGTTCCAAGAGACACTCGAGGCGATCCGAGTCAATTTCCAGACCCTCTACCGGCGGGCATTCGGCGGAGGCCGCGCCGATATCGTACTGGAGGAAGGAGTCGATCCGCTGGACGCGGGCGTCGAACTCATGGCGACTCCCCCTGGTAAACCCCAATTCAACAACTCGCTGCTCAGCGGCGGCGAGAAGGCACTCACCGCCGTGGCACTACTGCTGGCGATCTTTCAATACCGTCCGAGCCCCTTCTGCGTGCTGGATGAAGTCGACGCGCCGTTCGACGAAGCCAACATCGGCCGCTTTGTCGAAGTCCTCAAAGGCTTTCTCGGTTGGACCAAATTCGTGATCGTCACCCATTCGAAAAAAACGATGACGGCGGCCACGACGCTCTATGGCGTGACTATGCAGGAGTCGGGGGTCTCGAAGCGAGTCTCCGTCCGATTCGAAGACGTCAGTGAAGATGGACACATCAGCCAGGATGCCACCCATCGCGACGACAACCGGGATCATTTGCGGAAAGCCGCGTAGTACCGGAGTTGAGTGCCACAGGAGATTCGCCCGATTGGCGGAATGACTAACGCCTAAGTCATGCGGTAAGCGAACTGGCCGCGCTTCCTTCGTCCAGCAGCAACGCCAGCAGGTCGCCTGACAATTGATGGTCATCCGAATGAGTGGGTGCCATGCCGTCTACCGTTTCATCGAGATTATCTAGGTCCCACGTCTCAGACAAAGCCTGATCGACGGCGTCCGGAATCAAGGTCGGTTCGTCCGCGATTGCCTCGGAGGACGGCTTCAACAAGTCATTGGATGTGTCGTTGGAAGCCACGAATAGCGCGAAGCTGCCTGTCGAGCTGAGGTCCTGCGATGTGGGTAGATTGTCGGCGGTCGGATGACTCGCGAGAGTTTCGCTGGATTGGTCGATCGCCATTTCTTGAGTGACCGAAGTCGGTTGGATCATAACCATTGAATCGCCCAGAATTGATGCACTCGGCTCCCAAACCGATGTTGCTTGGAAAGTGGACCAGTTGGAGGCTTCCCCTTCGCCGGTCTCATCCACAGGAGAGCCATCGTCGAGCGAGTCATCGGTGGTGTCGTTAATGGCTT
>CAZFLF010000582.1:0-5021 GCA_964519825.1 uncultured Pirellulaceae bacterium
AGTACGGATTACAGCTCGGATCGGGACAACGGAACTCGACCCGCTTCGCCTTGGGGCTTTGACTGTACATCGGAATGCGGCACGCGGCCGAACGATTCCGTTGCGAATACGCCAGGTTCACCGGAGCTTCGTAACCCGGCACCAGTCGCTTGTAACTGTTGGTCGTCGGGTTGCTAAAGGCGATGATCGCCGCGGCATGCTTGAGCACACCACCAATTGCGTGCAACGCCATGTCGCTCAGTCCGGCGTATCCTCCGCCGGCGAACAGGGGTTCGCCGTTTTTCCAAAAAGAAAAGTGCGTGTGCATGCCCGATCCGTTATCACCGAACAGCGGCTTCGGCATGAACGTCACCGTTTTGTTGTGCTTGCGGGCGACGTTTTTGATCACGTACTTGTACTTCATTATGTTGTCGGCCATCTCGACGAGCGACCCGAACCGCATATCGATTTCGCACTGGCCGCCCGTGGCGACTTCATGGTGCTGGGCTTCGATCACCATGCCGATGTCGATCATCGTTTGCGTCATTTCGCTGCGGATGTCCTGCAGCTGATCGGCTGGCGGCACCGGGAAGTAACCTTCCTTCGGCCGAATCTTGTAACCCAGGTTGGGATTCTCAACACGGCCGCTGTTCCAATGGGCTTCATTGCTGTCGACGTAAAAGAAACCACTGTTGGTGGAGTAGCCGCAGCGGACATCATCGAACACGAAGAACTCGGCTTCCGGGCCCATAAACGCGGTATCGGCGATCCCGGTGCTCTTCAGATAATTCACAGCCTTGCGCGCGACGTTGCGCGGGTCACGACTGTAGTCTTCACCCGTAATCGGATCCTGAATATTGCAGATCAGGACGATCGTCGGCAATTGCATGAACGGATCGAGGAACGCAGTGTCGGCCTGCGGAATGATCAGCATGTCCGACTCGTTAATTGCCTGCCACCCGCGGATGCTGGAGCCATCAAAGCCCAGCCCCTCCTCGAACACCTCTTCTTTCAGCTGGCTGATTGGCACGGTGAAATGCTGCCAAATACCAGGCATGTCGATGAACCGGAGGTCCACCATTTTTACATCTTTTTCGCGGCACAAGGCCAATACGTCTTTGGGGGTCTTACAACTCACGTCAGCAACCCTTTCGATTACCAGGAGGCGCTAATGAAGGTGCGGGGCGTCGAAAATTCACAATCGTCCATCGACGCAACGTGGACGTTTATTCCCTGAACCGTCCGAACTTGCACACCGGCGGCCCGTATCGGAACACCCGTCGTGCCGGTTGCAACTGTCGGCCTAATACCATGTCGCGTTACCACGAACGCAGCCCGGTAAAGCAACCTTCGGGCCAGTGAGAGCGCGGAGCCAAGGTTATAAATGTTTCTCGCGGAGAATCAATCGGCTACTCCCCAAGTGGACTCGAGCGAGACATTTCGTCTTCTCAAGTCGAGAATCTTCTCAGAAATGACCCTGCGCATTCCCCTGAAGGAACTCAAACGAGATGTTTCCTTTTCTGCCGCGGAGCGGTTTCTGACCCAAGAAAATTCGCTCTTCAGACAATGCACGGCCTTCGACACGTCGGCAAAAATTCACCGAAAATGCCTAGTTCCCAGGCAATCGTTGATTCTTCATTGGGCAATTTGGAGTAGCTATTCGACGACGGCTACTTGGTAGGACGTTCTTTCGTTGAGGAATCCTTTGTTTTCTTCGAAGAAGTTGTTTTTTCGGAGGTAGCCTCGGTACTAGGCTTTTTCTTCTCCATCAATTTCGGTGCCAGGATAAGTCGCACTGGGGTTCCGACGGGAGGAATCCGCTCCGTGAACGCTCGAAAGGTCAACTCACTATTCTCTTGAGAGCTGATGACCGGGAGGTCGAGTGTTGCCGATGTGAAATTGGACACACAGATCAAATCTCCGCCGTCAGCCAGATAATGTTTTTCACCGGTGACTTCATCGACGTGAAAGCCACTTCCCCCGAAGACGAAAGGATATTCCATGGCTTTCCCGGTCTTGGTTTGTTGTATCCACTCCTGCGCAGAAACCTTGTGATTTCCCTTTTCATCTTTCCAAAGCACGAAAACGTCAACGACCGGACCGCTCGCCGGTTTGTATTCGGGGTTGAATTTGACGGGCTGGCCCGGTTCTGCACCGAGAGCCAACAGGCCAGCATGCACGAACTGAGCTTTACAGTTCACCGCAACGATGGATTCGTGTTCCTTCGTTTGTCGCGGGCAGGCGAACATTTCGAGCTGTCCTTCGCGAAGCACGATTTTTCCGTCGACGATCAGCCACTTGCGGTTTTGGTCGAGCCAGATATCAAAATCCTTGGCCAGTCGCGTCAGATTTGGGGGTGGTGGAAATCCTGCGGGCAGTTTGGGTGGAGTAGCGGGCGTAGTTGGTTGGGCAGCGGCTGATTCCTTTTTCGCCGCGGCATCGTCCGCTGCCCACAGCAGCGCAGCTCCCACCAAACAACCTCCGAGGACCAGTAAGTTTTGGCGAGCTAATCGCATGTCTCACTTCCTTTCTTTGCTATGATACGCGACTCCTGTGCGGTCACGCGGAGCATTATAGATTCTTTTTGGGTTGATGATGACACCGCTTCACGCGATTCAGGATTGTATGCCGATTTCTACCGAGACTCTCAGGTTTCCTCCGCGCCACCGACCCATCCACACATCCATCTACGCCGAAACAGTCGAACGATGTGAACTGCGGAGCGACGAGTCGCAAAAGTCGAACTTCTTGTCGGTAACTCATGGTGGGCGGCAGGCGTGTTGTGAATTGCGGCGCGCCGGAATTCCGATTCTGAACGGCAACTGGAATTGGAAGCTTTCGGTGGCAGGCGCCGACGTTGGCTCCAAGAATCAGTGGACGAACATTTGTTCGGAGATCAACGAACACGCGGCCTATGTTGAACTGCAATTAGACCTGGACCACGGGTTTCAGATCGATCGCCAAGTTTTTCTCGCGCGGCAGGACGGTTTTGCTTTCTTGGCCGATGTCGTCACGGGACCGCAGGCGGGCGTCGGCGAGTATCGCATGCGACTGCCATTGGCGGTGGCGAAATGTTGGGAGCCCGCAACGGAGACTCAGGATGGCCAGATTCTCGTCGGTCGCCGGCGCGTCGCCACCGTGCTCCCGCTGTGTCTTCCGGAATGGCGCTCAGAGCCGGGAGGTCGGCTCGAATCGACCGACGGCCAACTCGTGCTCACGATGCCCCTACGTGGCCGACGTTTGCAGGCCGCACTCTTCATCGACCTGGATTCGAGTCGTTTACGAAGGCCGGTGACTTGGCGACGACTGACGGTGGCTGAATCACTCACTGTGGTACCTCGCGACGTGGCGGTCGGCTATCGCGTGCAGGTTGGCAAGTCGCAGTGGCTCGTCTATCGCTCCCTCGCGCCGCGTGGCAATCGAACGGTGTTGGGACAAAACGTCACCGCGGAATTCGTCGTCGCCCGCTTTCGCCCCGATGGCATGGTCGAGAAACTGTTGGAGATCGAGTAGATGGCATCTGATCGAGCGACTGATCACTATGGACTGCGATGTCTGATCTCACCGCACGATTGACCGATAATCTTGCCGTGGTTCGCGAATGCATCGCAGCCGCCGCGCGGCGAGCTGGTCGTACCGCCGGCGACATCACGCTCGTCGCCGTCACCAAATACGTCGACGCCGCTGTGGCCAGCGCGCTGGCGGACGCGGGTTGTCTGGATTTGGGTGAAAGCCGCCCACAGGAACTGTGGCTCAAGGCCGAAGCGTGTGCAGGCCGCAGCCTGCGTTGGCACCTGATCGGCCACCTGCAGCGGAACAAAGTCCACCGCACGCTGCCGCTCGTTGCGGTGGTTCATTCGGTCGACAGTTCGCGGTTGCTTGTGGAACTCGACCGCGAATCGGCCGCCTTGCAGCGTCGCACTCCCGTGTTGTTGGAAGTGAACATCTCCGGCGACGCAACCAAGCACGGCTTTCAACCGGCGGAAATGGCCGACGCCCTTGCTGCCGCGGCGCGGTGCGCGAACGTCGAAGTTCGCGGCTTGATGGGGATGGCCAGTCGCGAAGGGGACCTGTCCGCCGCGCGGGACGACTTCCGTCGCTTACGAGAACTGCGCGACCAACTGCGCGATCGACTCCGCGAGGGGGGCGGGTCCACCATTCCGCTCAACGACCTGTCGATGGGGATGAGCGGCGATTTTGAAGTTGCCGTCGAAGAAGGTGCGACGATTGTCCGAATCGGTTCGCGGTTATTCGAAGGAATCACAACGTGATCCGACTGGAGCTGCATCCCGAAGGAGTGTTGCTGGCGGTCCGAGCGTCCCCAGGGGCGCGGCGCGACGAGATTCGCGGCGAACACGACGGAGCGCTCAAGGTCGCCGTCACGCAAGCGCCTGAGAAGGGGAAAGCCAACAAGGCGATCATCGAACTCTTGGCAAAGCGTCTGCGACTGCGGAGATCGCAAATCGAGTTGCTGTCTGGCGCGACTTCTTCCCAAAAGCATTTCTTGATCCGTGGCGTGACTGCGGACGAGCTACTTTTGCATATCGGCGTAGAATTGTCGTAGCGTGCATGAACTTGGGTTGGCCAAGCCGCGACTGCGGCGATACAATGTTGTAACATTGTAATAACCTACGCGGAGGTGCGGAATGATTAAGTCTCTGACCAAGCACGGGAACAGCTACGCACTGATAATCGAAAAGCCTATTCTCGAATTGCTGCGGGTCACACCGGAAACACCGTTTGAGATCATGAGCGACGGCCAGTGTCTGGTGCTGACACCGATTCGCGACTCCAAGGAAGAGAAAAAATTCCTGCAGTCGTTGGAGATGGTTCATAAGCGATTTGGCAAGGCCATGAAGCGGCTTGCGGAATAGTCAGTTATGGCTACGCCTCTGTTTCTCGACATGGATCGGGTCATGCGCACGCATCGTACCCTGATCGAGCTTCCGATTGAGGCATAAATTCCCCGTGCCTGGGCGGTTTGTGCGGATTGAAGTAGCATGGAGCCGATGAACTCCGATGCACCTCATTTCCATGGCTTG
>CAZFLF010000583.1:0-5012 GCA_964519825.1 uncultured Pirellulaceae bacterium
GTCCGCCGGGCCACCGAGACCCCGTTCAACCTGATCCTGGAGGCGCGCCCGTAGCGGGAGTGCCTGGCCAGAAACCTCCGGTTCGCGATTCGGACGGGTGCGGTGGTAATGCCATGAGGGACGAAGACGGCCAAGGCGGGCTGTTCCGTTGCAGAAATCGAGTGGCCTTGGTGACGGGTGCTTCGCGGGGAATCGGCCGAGCCTGTGCAAAACGGTTGGCGGAGGCGGGGGCGGATGTCGTTGTCAATTATTTGACTTCTCAAAGCGCCGCGGCGGAAGTGGCAAACGAGATTCACTCTCTTGGTCGGCGAGCTGCCACAGTCAAGGCGGATGTCAGCGAACCGGAGGATGTTCAATCTATGATTGAGTTCGTTCGCGAGCGCTTTGGCCGGCTCGATATCCTCATCAGCAATGCGGCCTCTGGTGGCTTTCGTCCGGTCCTCGACGCAACCGCCAGGCATTTCGCGGCGACGATGGAGACGAATGTTTTGGCGCTGTTGAGCCTCGTGCAGAACGCTCGACCACTTTTGGAACGGGACGAAGGCCGCGCCAAGGTAATTGCCTTGTCGAGTCATGGTTCCCACCGCGCTCTGCCGGCGTACGGCCTGATCGGCGCGTCGAAAGCCGCGCTGGAAAGCTTGGTACGACACTTGGCACTCGAGATGGGAGATCGCGGAGTCAATGTCAATTGCGTACTGGCGGGCTTGGTCGAAACCGATTCGACCCGCGGCTTTCCGGGAGCCGAGGCGATGTTCGCGTCGGTTAAGCAGCGGCAAATGACTGCGGGTCGCCCGCTGCTCCCGGCGGATGTGGCCAACTCCGTCGTTTTTTTGGCGAGTTCGCTGAGCGACCAGGTGCAGGGCCAAACGCTGATTGTGGACGGTGGTGAGGGAATTCGCGGTTGATTTCAGGCACAGGCAATCCATGCGGATCAAGTTGCAAGACGAATCTATTTCGCGCGAACTCCAGGTTGATGAGAGGATGCGCGACCTGTTTCCATTGCCATTGGCTCCCTTTGAGTTGCTCATGCTGCTCGATGATCGGCCCGAATTGCCGATGACCTCTTGGGCCGAAATGGTGTTTCGCGGCCGACTGGACCGGCATGCGCTTCAAGTAGCCGTCGATGATTCCGTCGCACGCCACCCGCTGTTACGCGCTCGGGTGGAATGGAAGCAGCGAATTCCGACCTGGGTGTTGCCTGAAGACCATTCCACACAGGTAACCTGGCTGAGCGAATCCAACCGAATGGAAGCCGATCAGATTCGACCGTTGGACTTGCGGCGCGAGTCCGGGCTACGAGTCTTTGCTGCAGACGGCGATACCCAATCGTCCGTTTGGCTGCACGTGCATCATGCTTGTTGCGATGGGCTAGGGGCGCGGCGATTCTTTTTGGATCTGTTGACGGGGTACGCAAGGGCCCGCGCACCTCACCAGGCAATGCCGGCTTGGGACGCCTTGGATTTTGAATCGTTGCGGCGCCGCCATCAATTTGATGTCGTTACCGCAACGGGAGTGCAGGCGCAGACTTCCACGTGGCAGAAACTTCGTGACGCATTCCACTTTCACGTCCTGACTCCTCAGCCCTTGTCCCCAGTGCAAAAGCTGGTTGGCCCGCCGCGAGTCACGCCCGCACTCAAGCACGTCTTTAATTCGCAGGAAACCACGCAACTCCGTCAGCTCACCCGGGAATTGAACACGAGCATGAATGATGTCGCGATGGCATTGCTGTTCGTCAGTCTTTCGGATTGGAATCGACGATTCGGTGCGGCGCCCGATTCACAGCGGTTGCGCGTCTTGATGCCGACTGATTTGCGTTCCGCGCGAGATGACGTTATGCCGGCCGCGAATCGCATGAGTTTCGCATTCATCGCCCGGACCATTCGTCAGTGCCAAACCTGGGATGCGCTATTAGCCGGGATTCGGAGCGAAACACGGCATATCAAACAAATTCGAATCGGCCTCGATTTTCTCGGTGGAATAACCCTGGCATTGCAAGTTCCTGGTCTCGTGCCGCGATTGCTGCGTTTGCCTCGCTGTATGGCTACTGCAGTGCTGACCAATCTGGGCGATCCGACAAAGCGGTTCCGGCGGCGATTTCCCACTCACGAAGGTTCCATGCGGATCGGCAATGTGGACTTAGACCACATTTTCACCACGCCGCCGATCCGTTCCCACGTCCATGCCGGATTCGGGCTTGTGGTTTGTTCGCGTCAACTTTGCATAAGTATGGTAGGAAACAGTCAGGTGCTCGGTGATCAGGCTGGCGAATTAATGCAGTCCTACGTGAATCAATGGCGTAAGTGGGGAGCGTTGAAGTAGGAACCGAAGAGGGTGGAACGAATCACAACAATGGTCGACGACGAAACGCCAACAAATGAAGTTCGGTTGTTCCAGGCCCCGCTGGCATCGTCCGCGCAGCGACTTGGAGATCTTTCGAATCTCGTGTCGCCAGATGAACATGCTCGAGAGGTCCGCTATCGGAACGCCACCCGACGCCAGGCGTTCGTTGTTGGTCGAGCAGCAATTCGCACGACTCTTGGCGCATACCTCGGCATTCCGCCGAGCGAAATCCGCTTGTCGTTGGATTCAAATGGCAAGCCGAAACTGGAAAATGTGGGAGGCCAACGCCAACCGAGCTTCAACATCTCGCATTCCCCAACATTAGTCGTCATTGGAGTTACTGAACTCGATGGTATTGGGGTCGACGTCGAGGATCTTGATCGGCGGATACAAGTTGACTCGCTTGTACGTGGTTACTTCTCGCCGACCGAACGCGCGGCCTGGGCAAGTTACCCTGAGGAACTCCGAAGGACCGCCTTTCTTCGCGGCTGGACGCGCAAGGAAGCAGCGTGGAAGTTTTTTGGTAGCGAAGCCTTGATGCATTGGGAAAACATCGATGTGCCATTGGATGCCAATCCACACACTCGAGTTATAGCCACGACAGCCCCAGGTGGTGCCCTGATTCGGTTACATTGTTTTTCGTGGTGCCCAACGCCGAATTCGATCGCATCCGTCGTGGTTCGGCCGACCGCGGGTGAATCCCCTCGATTTGAGATACAGCCGATTGATTTTACGGCTAGCGAGCAATTAACCTTAAGAGGTTCCTTGCAGTGAATATTCCAGCAAGCGCACTCGTGCGAATCGCGTCGTCCGGCATGCTCCAATCAACCTCGTGAGTCGTGCCGTCCGAAGCCGGAACCTTGACGCACCATGAATACTCTCGGCCGTTTGTTGATTGTTGGCGCCATCCTTTTCCAGGGTATGTCCGATCGGACTCTTCCGGCGGCGAAGGGAGCCGACAGCGAATTTGGTGATCTGAAGATCATTCACATCGTGCCGCGGACGGAAGAAGAAATAGCCCACGTGCACGAGCGCACCCGCGGTTACGCCTGCGAGGCGGTGCCTGCCAACGAGCCCCTGGAGATATCCGGGTTCATGCCGTGCCTGACCGACCGCGATCGTTCGGAATACGAACGGGGCGTTCGCTTGTTGCCGAGTTCTCGGCGACACATGTTTACAATCGGATTGGACATGTTGAGTGACGACAAGGCGCGATTGCCGACAGTCAGCGGTAGCCAGATTCTCAGATATCTCCAAGGTCACTATGTAACGATTCAAGCCCGTGTCCAAAAGGATCCCGTCACGAGCGAGTTATTTTTGCACCATCGGACCTTAGCGTGCACGGCGACTTTTGGCCGAGGGGCGCTTACGCAGGAGTTCACCGACGCCACTCTGACGGCCGTTCGGGAGTTTCACAGCCTGGGCGTGTTTCTCCCTGGCCACGAATCGCCAAGTCCAAAGAACCTACGCACGTTAGTCCTGATTTATCGCAGCGTGATCCTGCTGCCAGGGAATTTAGCTGGTAATCAGCGACTCAAGCCGAATTTCGAATATGTGTTCATTCGTGCGCGGGATGCGGGGAATAAATCGCCGCGTCAATTGTCTCTGCACGCATTTGCCACTTCGGATCAACGACGGCGACTGCACTTGTTGCAGCCATGGTCAGCACCGCAAAAACCACACCAGTGCGGGGTTCGCGCTAAAGTGTTGTTTACCGAGTTTAGCACTTTGGGACTGATTCCGACGAAGAGCGCGACGAGAGATGTCGAGTACGACTCCAAAACGATCATCGACTGGGAGATTCTGGATCGATACGCACAGGAGCATCAGTGGCGCGGCGACGCGTTGGACAATCTGAATTTGACGCTCGACCTGATCATCGACGGGAAAATCTCCGCGCAGCGCGCGGGTGGTCGTTGACTCGCCGTGCCAGACCAGCGCCCCATGCCAGCGTCTAAGCCCGCCAGCCTTGATCCCGTCGTCCCCGCGGTTTACGAAGGATAGTCGGCCCCATTTTCCGGGCATCCCAATTCATTGACGCTCCGGACAGCGCGTTAAAGTTTTACATCCATTTCCGTGGATTCGTCCTACCGCCGTGAAGTTCGTTGCAACCCCTACAATCGGCTGTCAGTTTGTAACAGTTGAATCGCTAATACCGCACTCGCCAGGCATTGTTATTGTCTCGGTTACAATCGTCGAAAACGGACCATAAGCGGACACGTTTTGCGTAGTGGAAGTTGTACTTCAACGTCGCGAATGATTTGCGACGGGCAAAACGGTGTTTGAAACGGATTGTGCGCGAGATTCCAATGATGCGTTGGGCTTCTCTTCTGTGCGTGGTCGTCGTCGCTCTAGCCGGCTGTGCCGCCCTCGATGACTACCATTATTGTCTGGTCAATCACCGCCGTGCGGAAAGCGCTTGGAAAAAGATCAACAAGCTGCAGGAACCGGCTGGTCGGTCTACCCATTACGCCCACGGTTGGAAGCACGGGTATTTCGACGTTTCTACCGGTGGCAGCGGCGAACCGCCGGCAGTCCCGCCGAGCAAGTACTGGGCGCCGCGGTATCAAAGCGAGAGTGGTCAGGCGGCGATTGAGGAGTGGTTCATTGGATTCCAGGATGGAGCGACCGCCGCTGAAAGCTCGGGGACCGGTGCGTGGCACCCAATCTAC
>CAZFLF010000584.1:0-5007 GCA_964519825.1 uncultured Pirellulaceae bacterium
TGTTGGCAGCTGTCTCCGTGGTCTCCTGCGTGGCGGCTTCCTCTTCCTCCTCGAGTGCGGCAGCCATTGATGCCCGGTTGTCATGGGCTTCAACAGGATTCGGCAGCGCGGTCTGAGCGGCGCGAACCATTCCGCGCAAGAACACGACGCCGAACGCCGCGAGCAGAAATAATCCAATCGTCTGCCAATTCGCGGCGAACCAGTCGAGGGCGTTCGCGGACAGAGTCGGGGGCTCGAGTTGCGCCAGCGGCGTTTCGTCATAGGGCTGGACGTTGACTGGCTTATACTTGCTGTCCCCTTTGGGGGGCGGTGGCAAGAGTATGACGACGGCTTCTTCAATCTCCTTGACCTTTTCAGCTTCGATCAATTTCAACTGATCGGCCGGAGGAGTTTTGCGAGCTTCGCCAGGGGCCGGTGGGTTCTTCAGATGCCAGATTGTCGCGAAATAACTGCGCGGAATGCCGATCGACACCGAGACCGAGATGGGACTAAGCGGCACTTTCTGTATCGTAGAAGTGGTCGCGCCGACGACGCTCGTCTGGTCTTCGCGATTTTCATTGAGCGTCGACTCGGTACTGGGTCCTGCCGCCACTTGGGCGGGAGCGGTTCCCACCGCCTGGTTTGCCACGGCTCCTGGCCGACCGCCGGCGTCACCCGCAGTCGAGCTCGATTCTTTGGTATGTGTCGTCGTCTGGACCGAAGTCGGCTTTTCATCGTATTTCTGGCTGATCGTTTGATTATGGACGTCCTTGTCGAGTTCCACGGTCACGCCGATTTGGAGACCCGGATAATTCGACAGTCGTTGGTTGATCAGCTGCGTATAGCGATCGATAAACATCTGCTGATTGGCACCATAGAGATTGTCGAACTCGCTCGCCCCGTTCTCCTTGCCAACCCCTGGGGAGACATGACCATTGAGGTCCGTAACCGTGACGAATTCGGCTTTCACTCCGCTGCCCGTCGCTACGGTATGACGGATCATCGTGAGTAGAGATGCGTCTATCTTCTTGGTGCCGAGCGCTTTGACCGCGACGAGTGCCCGCCGTTCCTTCGCGGCTCCGAATGCCGGGGCCGGCAAGTCCTGGATTGTGACGGTCGCGTCATGGATGCCGGGTAAAGCGCGCACGATCTTGGCCAGTTCTTTTTCATTGGCAAAGCGCGCCTTACGCTCGCGGATGTCGCGCGTGTCGAAGGGGCTGTCCGAGGCGAACATCGCCGCCGACGCAGTCCCAAAGTTCTGCGGTAACGCATTATTTTTGCCGAGTGCGGCCAGGTACGTGTGCCGCTGCAGCCGCGGCACCTTGACCTTGCTGCCGACGATTTCGTAATGGCTCAGCCCCTCCATGCCAAAGGCCGCTTCGATTGCCACCAGCTCGCCCTGCGTGACCGTTTCTCCACCGAACAGGTATTCATCCGCATGGTCGGTCTGGTAACGGAACAGAAAGAGCAGACTCGCCACAATTACCGCCAGCAATAGTCCGGTCGTGATCCGCGCCGCCGGAGTCATCGAGCGAAATAAGTCGGCCACCTGGCCATACGATTTATTGACGAAGTCCATCCGTGAACCCCATTAGCGATGTCGAGCGATCAATGACGTTACAGCCAATGACCAAATCCCAATGAACAATGACCGTGGACTTAAATTCTAATTTCTTTGATTTCTTGGAATGCTTGGACCAACTTGTTGCGCACTTGCAACATCATGCGGAAGGATAGATCGGCCTTCTGGACCGCGGTCAGTACTTCGGCGGGATTCACGTCGCCACCGGTCAGTAACTGTTCAACCGAGCGGTCGGCGTCCAGTTGCATAGCGTTCACCTGGTCGATTGCTTGGAGCATAAAATCTTTGAATGACGGCGATGCCGACGAGCCTGACGAGGCTGATGGAAACTGCGGAAGACCCTCGATACCGCGCGGCAGAACCGGCTGCGGCAACGATGTTTGGATCCCGTTTAGCATGGGTTAAGTCCTCCGCAACGTACTGTGTTGTCCTGCATCTATATTCTGTGGACTTCACTTACGCCAAGATTCGCAGCGTCTGCTGGGCCATGTTCTTGCTGATCTCAATCACCCCAACGTTGGCTTCATAGGACCGTGTCGCTTCCATTGCATCGACGAACTCCGCCGTCATGTTCACATTCGGATAGGCGACGTAACCTTTCCATTTTCCGTCCTGGATCGCGTGGGGATGATTCGGCTGATACTTGTACAGTGGCTCAATCTTTTCGGTGTGGACCGAAGCTACTTTCACTCCCGCGGCGCCCTGAGATGTGCTGAGTTCGTCATCCACCTGAAATGTGACGTATCGCGCCTGGAATGGTTCCAACTCGCCATTCTCGTTGCGGGTCGTGGACATGTTGGCCAGATTGCTGGCGATAGCGTTCATCCGCATCCGTTGGGCAACCAGCGCGCTGGTACTGATATCGAGTGCCGAAATCATATTGAACTCCTCGTTTTACAATCGCTCGCTAATCATGGTCTGCAATAGTTGGAACTGGTTCGTCATGATCGTGACTGCCAGATTGTGGAGCATATGGTTCTTGGAAATCTCCCTGACTTGCTGCTCCATGCCGACATTGGTGTCGTCGTGCCGCAGGATCGTATTCATCGAGTCGCGGACTTTCCGCATCGGATCCGATTCGTCTTTCGTCAGCAGCGGGGAGGTTAGCGATTCATGCCGTTCGTGGCGAGCTTGAATGGCTTCCGCCAATTTTTGCTGAAACGAGTCGACCGAAAGATCGCGAGTCTTGTAGCCCGGCGTATCGAGATTGGAGACATTGCCGGCCAAAACGTTGTGGCGGACTTGCGCGAAGTTGACCGCTTCGTTCAAGTAAGGAATCGTCGAATTGTCAAACAGACCGTTGATCATCGCATTTCAACTGCTTTCACCTGACCGGTCTTGTTGGGTTGGTCCGCCGGCACTTGGCTATGGCTACCGGGGCATCTTTTCGATCTCACTAACTCTTGGATTAATGGGAATGCGAGGCTCCGGCCGAGCCGGAACGTTGGTACCGGCTCGGCCGGAGCCTCGCCCTCCCGTGTCTCATTCGCGTCCGTTCGCGGTTTTGTTTGTCTCGCGGAGATTCACTGAATTACCCAGGCAACTTCCGCGCCGTCCGCCGAGGCGCCCCGGTCATGGCTCGCGGGAGTGAACTCAAGTCATTGGGGCCAATCCGTCTCCTGCCGAATTACCTCTTCCATTCTGCCTTGTCACGCCAAAGGGCATCGGCAATTCCTGCCGGTTGGGTTCGGCAGGAATTGCCAATCGTTGGTTCCAAGTAATTCCTCATCAAAGAATCCCAAAGCGGTGATGAATCCCCGCAATCCAAAAAAAGGCGAACTCGGGCCTCATGCTGCGCGGCAAAACGACTTTGCTCGCGGGGCGTAGCCGTAGGCGCGCATTTTGTTTGTCAAGGTTCGGATACCGATTCCGAGTGCCTGTGCGGTTTGGGCGCGGTGCCCGTGAAAATGTTCCAAAGTCGATTCGATCAATCGTCGTTCCATTTCTTCGAGGTTCATGCCGACCAACCGTTCCGGCAGCGGCGTTGGTTCTTCCACCGTGGGTGGATTGGCTGGCGAATCGATCAGCCAAGGTCGCAATTCGTCGGCGCTAATAATTCCGTTCGGGCTCAACACGCTCGCGCGGGTGATCAGGTTTTCCAGCTCGCGCACATTGCCAGGCCAGTGGTAACTCGTCAGCAACTCTTCGGCGGCATGATCGAGTTGGCAGGGGGCCTTGTCCAACCGTTGAGCGGCCTGTGTCAAGAAATGTTGGGCCAGCGCCGGGACATCTTCTCGTCGCGATCGCAGGGGTGGAACCAGAATCGGGACGACTGCCAGGCGGAAATACAGGTCCTCGCGAAAGCGAGCGTCGGCTACTTCGCAGCGTAGATCGCGATTGCTGGTTGCCAGGACGCGTACGTCCACGGATTGCGTCTGGCTGGATCCAACCCGTTCAAACGAGCGCTCCTGTAACACGCGCAGCAGTTTGGCTTGCAGCGGCAGACTGATCTCGCTGACCTCATCCAGCAGGATCGTGCCGCCGTCTGCCAGTTCGAACCGTCCGACTCGTGGAGCGTCGGCGCTAGTGAACGCGCCGCGTTCATGTCCGAACAGTTCACTTTCCATGAGCTGTGGCGACAAGGCTGGGCAATTCAAACTGACAAGCGCGCCTTGGGCTCGGCGGCTGGCCGCGTGAACCGCGCGGGCGACCAATTCCTTTCCCACACCGCTTTCACCGGTGATAAGCACGGTCTCGGAAGTAGGCGCCACCTGGGCGATTTGGCGGTGCAATTGTTGGATCGCGGGACTGGAACCGACCATGGCATTCACGACACCAATCGCGGCGGGCACCGACGAGCGCCGATCGACGACTTCGCCATGGCGCATTGCGCGGCCGACGAGTTCCTCGAGTTGATCCGCGGTAAAGGGCTTTTCAATGAAGTCGAAGGCCCCATGCCGCATCGCCTCGACCGCCGCGGCGACCGACGCGTGGGCGGTGACCATGACGACTTGCGAGTCGCAGCGTCGTTGCTCCAGAGCGCGGATGAATTCCATACCGGTCATGCCGGGCATTCGCAGGTCGGTGATGATGACGTCGAAATTCGTGCGCTCCAATTCACGGAGCGCCGCGATTGCGCTGGCGCAACAGCGCACCTGGTGTCTCGCGCAGCTGAGAATCTCGGCCATCGATTCGCGGGCTGCCGCGTGGTCGTCGACGACGAGGATTTTTCCGGCCGGGTTCGCTGTGGTATTCACGCTGCCGCCTCCATGACTCGATGAGGAATCCGGAGAGTAAAGGCCGCCCCCCCCTCCGGACAGTTGTTGCAAAACACTTCGCCGTCGTGGGCTTCGGCCACACGCTGCACAATCGCCAGTCCGAGTCCAGATCCTTCACTTTTGGTCGAGAAGAACGGCTCGAAGACGCGCGCGGCGGTATCCTCCGTAATTCCCGGACCGCTGTCGGCCACTTCGATCTCCACACCCAGCGGCGTGGCGCAGGCGGTG
>CAZFLF010000585.1:0-5004 GCA_964519825.1 uncultured Pirellulaceae bacterium
CCAACTCGAGAATAGGTGTCCATACTCACCCGGTGGTCGAACGTGTCACCGTAATGTCCGGCACTTTTTACCTGGGAATCGGAGACAAATTCGATCCCGTCAATGCCCGGGGTTACACGCCGGGCGGCATCACGATCATGCCTGTTGGAATGCCGATGTTCGTATTCACCAAAGAAGAAACCGTTATACAGATCCATGGGACTGGCCCATGGGGTATCAATTTTCTCAATCCCGGGGATGACCCCAGAAAGAAATGAACTGATCTGCCTGGTTTCCCGAAGTGAGACGGCTGCGCGAAGCGCTCGCACAAACGTGCAGACATCCTGTTTTTCGACGTCCCCGGTCAGATTCCGGCACCGTGCTCGAAATGCGGCGGAATCGCATTCGAAAAGCTTGATCTACCGCTGCATTGATTCCTCCGACAGTGGGTCAGCGAAAGGTGCATTTTTTACTTTGGCGTTGGCCAGCCTAACGGATAGCGTGAAGGCGGGGGTGCGCAATGGACACCCGTAAGCATGACCGGCGTGGATCAGGTCGCGACCAACGCGTGAATACGCGCGACAGACGCGGCCAGCCTCGTGACGCTAGGCAAGACCGGAGACGGTTTGAGCGCCGCTCGCCCCCGGATTGGCCTGGTTTTTGATAGGACAAGTCCGCAATGGCATTTCGCACATGCCGAAGCTCTGTGTAACCTGCATCCGCACTCGCGACGATCCGGTCTTCCGCTTCCCGATGCACGTCGTTCACCCGGAGCACGGCAAGCCTTTGGTGTTCGACGTGCGAGGCGAGGCGATCTGCCCTGATTGCGGCACGCGCTGGCGCAGCAAGCGGGACAACAGCGTCGAGATCGTGGTGCTGGCGGGTTAATCACACAACCGCACCGCGCGGCCAAAAAAAGAAGCCGCCCGAAGGCGGCTAATCCGTCAACCAAGGAGGAAACGTGTTGCACTGGTGACTCTACATGCCGGTCGGCCACGATGTAACCGGAATAATGCCGCTTTGAGCTTCATTGACGCGCTGCCGACAAGAGCGCGCGAGCTAGCCCTGCATCGGAGACTTGTCCCATGAAAAGACCCAAACCGATAAAAGTCCGCGATGACGCCGGAAAGCTGTACGTGATTCTCGAAATTGCCTCGACCGCCTCCAGTGACGTGCCTACTGGCGAGCAGCGCTATGAACTGCCCAACCGAGCGCCGGTGACGCGCTTTTCGGAGACTGAGTTTGTGGTGGTCCAGACCGGCCAGATCCTCACTCAGGCTTAGGCAAGCCATGCCAAAATTCGCCGCACCCATTACCCCTCTTCCTGCATGGACCAACAAGAAACCTTCTGGCAGTGGCGGGTGCTCGAGCTCGACAAGCGCGGTAAGGACAAGTGGCGCACGCTGCGCTGGCGTATGAACGAAGCTGATGCGCTGGCGTGGGCGGCGAAGGAAGGGCAGCAGCTTGAGAAGGTGCCCGGCTCAGGCGAGGAGCGCGCGAGCGGGCATTACGTTGGATGGGGCAGGCGATCCGCGACGAAGGCATTCCGAAGTAATCACGCAGCAGCAGGACCTGATGCGCGCCGCGCCGGCCAGCTTCCCTGGTGCTACGTGGCGCTCGCTTGTGGTTTGTTGTGCCAACTGTGCAGCCACAGTGTGCCAAACGCATAGAGGGCTCGTGCATGGCGCTAATTACGTGTCCCGACTGCAATAAGACGATCTCCGATACCGCGCCGACGTGCCCGCAGTGCGGTCGCGTCATGAAGTCCCCTGTTGCACCTCTCAAAGTCAAAGGCGAGGGATGCTTTCTCCAAACAATGAACGTCGGGTGCGCGATCGTCTTCGCGATCATCGCGCTCATCTTCATCTTCGCAGTAATGTTGCGCTAAAAGGCCCATGCCCAAGCTCTGCACGACCTGCTTACGCGCTCGGAACGATCCGCACTTCCGGTTCCCCACCCATCTGGTTCACCCAGGCCACGGTAAGCCCATGACGTGGGACGTGCGATGCGAGGCAGCCTGTCCCACTTGCAACACGCGCTGGCGCATGAAGCGGGATAACAGCGTCGAGATCGTGGTGATGGCGGGTTAAGCGTGCGCGCCAAGATCAAGCACTGGTGGCAAGGCGAGCGCGAGCACGACGTCGATCCCCTCATTGTTCAGAGCCTCACACCACGTTATCGCCGCCACTGGACATCACGCGCTGCGCACGGCCTTGTCGCTTTCTACATGCGTCGTTGGCCTTGGCTGTGGACGTTCGCCTTTGGCGTCGCTGTCGTTGTGTTTGGCCTTCGCTAGCCTAACCCTTCGAGGACCCAAAAAGTCACGCTCCAGGGCTATTCCGAGAAACAATCCGAAGAACACTAGCAATACATCAAGCATCGCCTGCTCTCCTTTTTATACGGCCGCGGCGTATCGCGTCGTGTGCGGCGTCGTGTGCGGCGTCCTGTGCAGTGGCAATACTGAAGCTCATGTGAATAAACCATGGAGGGACCATGCCAAAGTACATCACAAATCAGTTGCCGGATGCCGATCGCATCAGCGGGATATTTTTCGACGGTCTGGCAACAGTGCAGATTCAATACTTTTCCGCGGCACCCACACCTGGCCATACACAACCAGTTGTCCATGAGTTCCGGTGCTCAGTTCAACAAGCTCGGGTTCTTCATGCGTATCTGCATCGGTTCGTTTCGGACATGGATGCGAGAAAGAAGTAATGAAGCGAAGTAACCGTGTCATGCGTGTCATCGTGTTGGCGCCGGCTGCGAGCGGATCTGCTTACGCTTGGCCGGGGAGAACCCGGCCCCGAGCGGCAAAAGTCGATTTCTTGGAACCTGCAGGTCGCGGCCCTGAAACTCTTCACGCACCCAAGCGGCGGTAACCGTATACCAGGCGCAGGGGTCATCGTCAGGCACGAACATCGGCCCTGCGACGACTTCGACGACGCGGCCGATAAGCTGCGGCCGTTCTGTGAGCGCCACCAAGTAGCACGGCGTGTCGCGCGCAAGCTCGCTCATTTCGCATCGGCTCCGCGTTTCACGGCCAATACCCAATCCGCCGAAGCACCGGGACGCTCGCGTGTTGAGGTGCGGCAATAGAACATGCTGCCGTGATCGGTCACGACCTGGGCCTCGCCGTACTCCTTCGTCGGGTCCCAGACTCCCAGATATGTCATCACCGGCCGCGCCCGCAATTCGTTGACATCGCATTGCACAATTGCAAGGGCGTTTTCGTACCATTCCCGACGTCCGCTAGCGACCGCAGAGTCCCCTCTACGCTTGTTTTCGGTGGACTCGATACGTTGCTCGAGATCGGCGAGCCGTTTATCGGTCTGTTCGAACCTCTTCAGGGCTTGCTCAAACCGCCCCTTTATGGTGTCGATCAAGGGTACTAAAATCGCCTTGAGATAGCGATACGTGACCGGGCGCTGATGAGGGTCCGTCGGCGCAGGCGTCGGTGTAGTGCTGGCAGGAGCAGGAGCGGGCGCCGGCTCGCGCGCAAGGATCTCTGCGCGCCGAGCGCCGAAGGTTTCCGCGCGCATCGTTTTGCTGGAATTGAATTCTCGGTCGAGGGCGGCAAGGTCATCGCGTGCGCTCATGGTGAACTCCAAAATTCAGTTATCGAGGGACGATGTAGATGGACAACGGGCGCCACCTCCCAGACTCGGCAGACGCGAGCACCTGGATCGGCGCCCTGCTGCGAGATACTAATTTCGTCGACGGTAAAGTTGTCGAACGTGCTGTCCAGAGGCCGATAATTTGCCAGATTTCGAGGCCCGATAGAGGCGCTGGTCATGAACTTGCAGACGACCTGCATCCAGGCGTCGTCAAGCCATAGCAACCGGCCCGAATTACACACTTCTGCTTTGAACAGAACCTGGTCGTCGCGCGCTTCGATCGCGAAGACCTTACCGATCGCCATCGTCGGGTCGTGGTCGAGCAGCAGCAAAACGGGAAGCGTGACGTTTAGGCCACGCGCTATGAAGGCGTCTCCGTTGGAATTGTGCTTCTTTGAAGCTACCGCGATGCCGGACACGTACCGCCGCGGGCGGGAGGCGTCGAAGTTGTTCCGCACCACGTTCCACGCGCATTCCAGGTCGATCTTTCGCCGCGTCTCCTCCGTCAAAGTGCTGAGTGATTCCATGTTGGCGATTAGAACGTAACTCGCGTCGGTAACGCGAATCGTGCGGGTTTCTGTGATGACCGATCATCACACTCGACGCGCCATTTCACTCCGTCGCGGGTGCTTTCGAGTGCGGTGATCCGAAAGCCGTTGATACCGACATCTGCGGCCCGACGTAGGAGTCGTCCGAGCCGACGCGACGTGATCGACACAAGAGCGTCGCGCAACGCGATTGCCGGCGCGATGTTCAAGGTGGCATGTTCTGCCAGTTCGCGCAGCGTGAACGGATGACCTTGAACAGCTGCCACGATGACCGGCAGCAATTGCCGAAGCGCCGCCCCATCAGCTTGCGACAAGCGGCGTGGTGTGCGGTGCTGCCGCTCGATGGACGCGGCGATGGCGCCGGGTAGCGCCATGAGCAGGTCGCGAATTTCGCTCAGCAGCTCGAGGGCTTCGGGGTCGGATGCCATCAGCCCACGAAAAACATCTGGTAAGCAGGCAGCGCCTTCGCTTCCGCCTGTGACGTGCCGACGGCCATCGCGAGACTCACGACACCGTCAATGGCACCCCGCGATTTTTTCTTGCTGAACGTGCGATTCTGGTGTCGATCCGTCTCGATCGCCGCGCACTGCGCGTTCCACCAAAGACAAGGATTACGCTCGACGCGAATTGTCTTTTCGAAGAGCCGCTTTTCCAGCAGCTCAATGCTTCGCGGCATCCAGAGCAGCGACTCCGCAGACTTGAATGTTCCCTGCGGATGCGGGATCAGCGGCAGCGTTACGCCGAGACGCTGCAACTCTACTTCGAAAAATTTGATCTGGTATGCATCGAAGCCGACGGCGATCAGGTTGCACTGCGACGCGATCTCGACAAGGCGATGTGCAACATCTTCGTAGCTGACAACG
>CAZFLF010000586.1:0-5003 GCA_964519825.1 uncultured Pirellulaceae bacterium
CGCCAGGGTATTGAAACTCTCACGCAGAACGGGAACGTCGTGTCGGGACGGAACGCGACCGATATCCATTCGTTTTCGCGATCAGTGTGGCACGAACAAGCGGAGGAGTTGACTGAGTGAATCACCTGGCTGACGGACGAACGCGCAGCATGGGCGCAGGACTGCCATCGAACACCTATCAGGACCCTCTCGAATAATGATGAGAAACCTCATAGACGCTATACGGAATCCAATGTCGATGTCTGAGACCGAATCACTGGCCCAGCAGCCGGGAAAGACTATTTACTCGCTGCTCGTTTGGGGACAGCCAGCTTCCTACTTACGTCCGAGTTGCTCATTTGGGGACATCCAGCTATGTACTTACGTGCGACTTACTTAGCGGCGTCCAGCTGCGCGACCTTAAACGCCGCGTGACTACGGAAAACCCGGGAAAAATGGAAGTTTTAGTGACCGGTGGGGCTAACCTCGGACATCAACGAACGGACAATTCTCTCGAAGGATGGGTGTCACCCCCGCTTTCCACAAAGGATGGGTGTCACCTCCGTTTTCCACGAAGGATGGGTGTCACCTCCGTTTTTTGCCTCAGTCTAGAAACCCGGCCGTGCAGCATTCAATCAACTGGGAAACCGCGTTTGCGGAGCAGGGCACGGGTGTCGACGTCTCGGCCACGGAAGGCTCGGAAGCCGTCCGCCGGGTCGATCGTGTCGCCGACGGACATGATGTTGTCGCGGAGACGCTTTGCGACCCCCTCGTCGTAGTAGCTGCCGGCCTCTTCAAAGACTTCGGCGGCGTCGGCGGTGAGGGCGTCGGACCAGAGGTAGCTGTAATAGCCTGCGGAATAACTGTCGCTGGAAAAGATGTGAGCGAAGTGGGGCATGCGATGTCGCATCACGATCTCACGTGGCATACCCAGACCGGCCAGCGTTTCGCGCTCGAAGGCATCGGGGTCGATGTCGGCATCGCCGGCCAGGTGCAGCTTCATGTCGATCAGGGCACTGGCCAGATATTCGACCGTGGCAAAGCCCTGGTTGAATTTGGACGCGCGCTTAATCTTCTGGAACAATTCCTCTGGCATCGGCTTTCCGGTTTGGTAATGGACGGCGAAACGGTTCAGCACTTCGGGAGTCGAGAGCCAATGTTCATTCAACTGCGAAGGAAATTCGACGTAGTCGCGGGCGACCGATGTCCCGGATTGCGACGGGTAGGTGACTTTGGAAAGCAGGCCATGCAGCGCGTGACCAAACTCGTGAAACAACGTGGTCGCGTCATCCCAAGAAATCAGAATCGGCTCGCCGGAGGCCCCTTCGACAAAGTTTGAATTGTTGGAAACGATCGTCGTGATGGCTTTTCCCAAGTTCTCTTGCGAGCGATAGGCCGTCATCCATGCCCCGCTGCGTTTGCCTTCGCGAGCGTACGGATCGAGGTACCACAACCCTACGTGTTGTCCCGTCGCGTCGGTGACTTCCCAGACGCGAACGTCGGGATGGAAAACGGGCAGATCGTTGACTTGCTTGAACTGTAACCCGTATAGCTTGCCGGCAGCCCACTGCATCCCTTCGCGAAGCTTCTCGAGCTGCAGATAGGGTTTCACTTCATTGAAGTCGAGATCGTACTTCGCCTTACGGACCTTCTCGGCGTAGTAACGGTAATCCCATGGCTCGATGGTCACGCCTGGCCCTTCGGCATCGGCAATCTTCTGCATGTCGGCGACCTCTTCACGCACTCGCGCGACTGCCTTCGGCCAAACTTTCAACATCAGATCCATTGTCGCCTGAGGTGTTTTTGCCATCTGGGGTTCCAGCCGCCAGTGAGCATGAGTTTCATAACCCAGCAGCTTCGCCCGCGCGGCGCGGAGTTTGGTGATTTCCGCGATTGCTGAGTTGTTGTCGCGAGCGTCGCCATTGTCACCGCGGTTGTAATACGTTCGCCAGATCTTTTCACGCAGCGGGCGATTGTTTGCGTACGTCAAGAATGGATCCATCGATGACCGCGTGTTCGTAATGGCCCATTTTCCTTCTTGACCACGTTCCTTCCCGGCACTGGCCATCGCGGAGATCACGCTGTCGGGCAACCCGGCCAAATCGGCTTTGTTGTCGATCCAAGTCACATACCCTTGCTCGTCGGCCAGCATGTTCTGCCTAAAGGTGGTGAAGAGATTTGCCAGACGCTGGTTGATCTGGGACAGCTTCTTTTTGTCGCTGGCGTTGAGCTTGGCTCCACGACGAACGAAGTCCTTATAACGGTCTTCGAGCAAGCGTTTTTGCGCGAGAGAGAGTTTTTCGGACTCCTTGTTCTCGTAGACCGCCGCGAGTCGAGCAAACAGTTTCACATTCTGTGTGACACTGTCCTCATACTCAGTCAGTTTGGGCATGACCACACGTTCGACATCGGGAATCGGGCCGACGTTCAAGTTCGACGAATGCACACCAAAGAGAGTCTGCAGTCGGTCGAGCGTGCGACCAGCAGCCTCGAGTGCAACGATCGTGTTTTGGAAGGTCGGCGACTCGGGATTACTCGCGATTGCGTCCATCTCTTTACTGGAGGATGCGATTGCCGCGTCGAACGCGCCGACAAATTCGTCCGGTCGGACCAAATGCCAGGGTGGAACTCCACCGTAGGGTCCCGTCCATGGTTGCAACATCGCGTTCATTCCCTTTGTCTCTTTACCCTCTTGGGCGTTGGTACTTCCACCTGTCAAAACCGCGATGACTGTCAGCGGGATGACTATGGCGGCAAGTGTTCCACGACGAGTCTGCAACAGACACTGGTTCATGCGAGGATCCTGGTTGAATCTGGTAAGTTTTTTCTCCGACTTGATGGGCATCAGCTTATCACAGTTCGCCGCGCTCGTGCGTGTCGCATCTCCCCTCCGCAGGCGCGATTTCCGATTCCCGATTTCCGAGTTCAGAAGCAAGAGTCTACGTTTGTCTGGCTCGCGAATACACCGAACGGCCGCGGGGAATGACGTTTCAAAAGTGTCGCGCGCAATCGAGTAATGCGGGGGGTCGACTGTATGTTGTGCTGTAAACTACTTCGATGCGTATCCCACACACGAAACTGTCCCCCGCGACGCTGCGAGCCGTTGTCCAGGAATTCGTAACTCGCGACGGTACGGACTATTCGTCCGTCGAGGGGCGCATCGAGAATGTGCTGCGGCAACTTGAGACTGGCCGGGTCAAGCTGCATTTCGATGACCAAACCGAGACCTGCCACATCGTGACGGCCGGAGACGATGAAAATCCGCCAACGGGCGATGTGACTGGATGGAACGGATGAAGAATGTTCCTGCCCGCAAATCTTCCTGCCTGTTTGCAACCAGGAGTTATGGGCAGGAAGATTGGCGGGCAGGAACATGAGTCGTTTGTTTCTGTTCGATCATTTCGCTGCGGCCCTGCCGCCTTAGGCGCATGTTGCGTTAGAGCAGGTTTCGTGCTCATTTGCCCAAGTTGTCTGTTGTAGAAGACACCCGTTGTCTGGAACAATAAGGCAGCGACGCGCGGCGGAATTGATCTATCGATGAGACGGAGGAAAGCGTTGATGCCAGACCGCAGAGAGTTTCTTCGGCTAGGCCTGCGTGGACTAGGCGGCTTGAGCCTGGCAGAGCTCCTTCGGATGCGAGCCGTGGCGGCCGACCCCGGTTACCGCAAATCGACGGCGATCATTGTCGTCTTCTTGCACGGTGGGGCGAGCCATCTAGAGACCTGGGATCCCAAGCCCGACGCATCGGTCGAATATCGCGGACCGTTTCAAACAATCGAAACCAAGACGCCGGGACTTCGATTCTGCGAACTGTTGCCGAAGCAGGCGGCGATTTCAAATCGTTTCACAATCCTACGTTCCATGGTGCATACGGGTTTCTGTCACGGGATTGGGCAGCAACAGATGTTCACGGGACACGAAGTCCGTGAATTCAAGCCGCGCTCCGAGCATCCCGAGTTCTTGTCGGTGACCAACCGCCTTCGCGGCGGGACCGGTCGCTTGCTCCCCAATTACGTGGGCGCGCCGCCGATTCCGTACCTCGGCGCCGCATATCTTGGTCCGGCCTACGAACCGTTTGCGGTCAACGGCGATCCCAATTCGCCGCAGTTCAGTGTCCCTGATATAGGCCAACTCGACCCGACGGTTCATCAACGCCTGCGGCGTCGCATCGAGCTGCGAGAGCAGATCGACAACTTCGCCCGCGCACTCGATGACCGAGGCAACATGGGCGCAATCGATCAGTTCGAGGCAATGGCTTGGAACCTGCTCATTTCACCGGCGGGGCGCCTCGCCTTTGATCTCTCCCAGGAAGATTCGGCTGTCCGAGATCGCTATGGACGAAATACTTGGGGACAACAATGCCTGCTGGCCAGACGGTTGGTTGAAGCCGGGGTTGAGTTGGTCACAACGACACTGGCTGGTCCGCTGTGCGGACGAGTTCAGAATTGGGACGATCACGCCGTCAACCATCACGTCTTCAATGCCATGCAGTCGCGAGCTCAGTATTTTGACCAAGCGGTTGCCGCGCTGATCTCAGATATCTATGAGCGCAACTTGGACAAGCAGGTCATGGTGATCGTCACCGGCGAATTCGGCCGCACACCGAAGATCTCTTACGCTGCCGACAGCGCCAGCGGTGCGATGCAGCCTGGGCGCGATCACTGGCCGCGAGCGACATCCATGATGTTCGCAGGTGGCGGAATCGACACGGGCCAGGTCCTCGGAGCCACGGATCGCCGCGGCGAGGATGTGATCGAACGGCGCGTCGGAGTCCATGATTTCCTTGCTACTGTCTATCGGCACTTGGGCGTCAAGGCCAACGAAACGGAGTTTCGCGACTTTTCCGGCCGTCCAATCCCGGTCCTTAACCAAGGTACTCCGATCCCAGAACTCACGGCGACTGTCCGCTCTTAGCGTCCGACAGGAATCGCGCTAGTGCCTCTTCCAGTTCTCGACTTTCGCGCCGCCGGTGCAAATCGATGAATCAGCCGCAGGGCGCTAGCCCCGGTTTGTACGGGTACCAG
>CAZFLF010000587.1:0-5002 GCA_964519825.1 uncultured Pirellulaceae bacterium
TCTTTCATTCGCAACTCTCCTCCGGCTTAAACGCCGACGCACCCTGACACCTTTTATCCGTCAACGTTCTGCCAAACGGCAGGTGGCACGGGCGAATCCCCTCTGAATGTGTGCCAGGCGAAAGTTCGACTGTGACGAGTTGGCAGGACGTTGTGTTGCTCGTCGAACTTTCAGCCCGTGCGAAGTGCAAGACGTTCTTCCAATTGGCTGTGGACAACGGGCAATCTGCGGGACAGTTGGAGCCGATGGCGCGCTGCGGCTGTTGTGTCCGAAGAATTCGTGGCTACCAACTCAGCAAGGCTGTCCCCGATCCAACGCTCCGGAGCGCATTCCTCACAACGTTTTGCCAACCGCTGCTGCCTCGCAACTTGCGTGCTGTCTTCAATCAAGTCGATGCGTCCCTCGCCGCTTAGCACGGGCCGCCAGTTCGACCGTCGATTTGTGCCGCAATTCACAGTCGTTCTTGTCGAACTTTTGCCGGTGGCACACAATTCCATTACGTGCCCGTGGCACCCGGCGTCGGAAAACGACCGATTCTCGAGACGTCGCGGTTGGCTCAGATTCGCGCCTCATTGACGGGCGCTCTGTCCATCCGTGAACACCCGTTACGCTGCGCCGCGTCGATCGTTGTCTCATCAACTCGTCGAGCCTGGGACTGTTCGATCAAACGAACGATATGCGCCACAGCCCGGCCGTTCGGTTGCGCTGCGTCGGTCGATGTTCCGACGCGCGCTGGGTCATGCGCTTCGGACCTTTGCTGAGGGCGACCGACCGCGTCAGCTGGAGAACTGGGATGGATGGGGTTAGATTTGGTTTCTTGGTTATTGGGAGCGGCAAAAAAACCAAGAAACCAAATCTGACCCCTATTCTCGAATGGAGCTAGTGCCATTCGTGGCGCACACCGAAACACATCTGCAGAGTTCTTGAACACTTTACGCCGACGTGCCGACGCGAGAGACGGCGGCAGAATTGTCTGACATTCTCAAAAAGTCGTCGCGCGTGAGACGCTTCATCAAACCACCCATTCTGGTTCAGACTCAACGGCCCGACGGCCTAATCCAAGCACGCCATTATTCTGTCATCGATTGCGCGGCGATTGATCGCAACATTCTGGCGTATTCGATTGCGCAATTCTCCGCCACCAACCACCACACGGGCATTGCTTCAACTGTCGCCACTTCAATTCCAATCTCTCTTAAATGCGGCAGCAATTCGGTCCAAGCAGCGTTCGAACGTAACAGAAGCGTTGATGGCCGATGTCGTGAGCCTTCAATGATCGGTCGTTGGATGGCATTCGCCAACAACCGCGCAAGGTCATTAACTTCGGGCTGTACATCTAAGTCCAGATGCGCAAGGTCCACGCCCACATCTTGCTGGACTACAATTCCCAGCCAAAACTCAATGTCACCCGCTTCATTTGCGATGGGTTGGAAATCCGCTTCCCACACGTCGTTTTGTTGGGGAAATCGACGCAGCCGGCTCTTGACGAACACTGAACCTTTGCCAAGCTTGAGTTTCTTCCGTTCCATGGTCAGCCGTCCTGTCTCATCGCGAAGTCCGTCAGATTCGCTTCTCGAAGGACCAGATTGTATTCGATGAGTGGCGGTTGCCTCCATTTCGATCCTACCAAACGACCCTTTCTTGGCACACCCAAATCCTGGCCCAGAGTGGCGAATGGATTTGAACTCTGGAATGCCTTCGATCACAGACGTTGCGGCGAATCCTGGATGAGCGGGACCGTGGGAGATTGCGTGCTCGGACATAACGCACTTCGTAGCGATAACCCTGCCGGTGTTGCGTGATCGTGCCGAATCGCAGGCCACTTGTTCGAGCCTCCGCTCATACCTGCTGCCCGCGATTTCACCCAGACGGAGACTTACCGTCGACCCTTTACGCGAAGATCGAGTTCTTCGAAGACGGCTCGATCAGTTCAATCTGCGTGCATCCGGATAATTCACAGCCCGGAATGAACAAATCCCACCAAAAGTCGCTCTTGCAACCGCTGACGGGAGTCGTGTTAAAGCCTAAGTCGGGGCGCCGAGATTCGAACTCGGGACCTCCTGCTCCCAAAGCAGGCGCGCTAGCCAGACTGCGCTACGCCCCGGGGATTCGTAAAGTAAGGCGACTATGCTACAGACACATCCCAAAGGTCGCAATTGGACCTGGCCTGGTTCGCAGCAGTGGCGGCCGTGACAATACCGGTCGCTGCAGGGGGCGGCGGCCGAGGTCGACGGCCTCGTTGCGACTGAACGGATGAGAGGGGGAGGCTCCTGCCGAGCCGCGAGATTCCGCCGAATGGTTCAGCGACTCGGCAGTTGCGTGGCTGGAGCGGAGTGACAGCGATGCCCCAGGCCGTGCGCGGTCGCCCTGCGCATGTCTGGGGCTTCGCAAGCTCTGCCGCCAGCCACCCGATGAGCCGGTCAAAGCAGGTCGAACGGAGCACTAATACAGTGATAAGCGCGATCCGTCTGTTCCGTTCCAGACCGGTTGGGGTTGGCGTTGCTCAATGCCAAAGAGCCAGCGGTGTCTCGGCCGCAATCCTCGCAACTTCCAGGGGGCAGGAACCTGGCTGGGCACAGTGCTCTCTTCTTTGGCGTCTCGCAACGGGTGTAAAATCCGGTTCCACGCAGCGACCCAATGTCGTCGGCGGATGTGAATCGGGTCGATTCCAAACCAACTCGGGTCCGGGGAACTCCACTCGAGATGCAGATCGGATGCAATCTCTGTCACCCGTTCGTTGAGTTCACTGGCAGAATCAATGACCTGCTCCCGCGTCAGACGTGAACTCGGAAAAAGGATAGCGCTCAGGATCTTGAATCGCTGCGGTCCAACGCTCATAAGGCTGCCGAGCGGCAGTCCGGTGACGACGACCCGTTCGCAGCGTTCCACCAATCGCTCTCCACAATCGCGTACCCACTTGCCGATTTGTCGTGGTGTCGCGCCATACACGAGGTCGTTGCCAATATCGGTAATGAGCGCGGCGGAAGGAAGCGCTTCGCGGGCTCGCCATTCCTCCCACAACTCACAGGACCGGATCCCGGGGAGCGTCCTCCCAAAGACGCAACTTGACATGCCGTAGGATCGTCCGTGACCGATCGCGGCCAGTACGTCCAAGGGCTGTCCCCACAGACAAGCCGCGGACTGACATACGATGCGCAGTCCACGTGTGACATTGCTGGCTCCCAGCACGATCACACGCCGCACGGGAGGACCTGCAGTCGCGCCAGAACTCACCATGGTCCACCGCCAAAGCGATAGGCTTGCAGCAACTGATAGCTCGATACAGCCAGCGAAACAAACAACATGGCCATCATGGGTTGGCCCGCTGAGTAGGCGTACAACGCGCAACCGATCGCGCTAAACAATGATAACGACAAGGAATCGCGAATGGCGTTGGCGCTGCCAAACATTACAAATAACTCGCGCGCGATCTGGCCGCCATCGAGAGGATAGACCGGCACTAAATTCAATAGCGCCCAAAGGATGCTCGGACTGGCGAGGAAATAGAGTGTCGCGCGAGCCACCAGCGAGGGAACATCCGGTTTGTTGGATTCCGGTATGAAGTGATTGAGCGGCCAAATCATGTCCGCGAATCGATATCCGGCCGCCTCCACGCCCACGATCACGATGGCCGCAAGCGCCAATTGCGCGGCGGGACCCGCGGCAGAAATGAGGATTTGATTCTCTTTGCCCCGGATCCTGGAGATTCGTCCGAAGGACCCGAACGCATCGGGAATTGCCAGCCCTCCAAAGTGATACAGCACGATCGAGGACCGAATGCCATACCAGCGCATGGTCAGCGCATGCCCCAGTTCGTGGATCAAGATGGAGAGAAACATCGCGGCCATCCACAGTAACAGGAACACTGCCTGGCCGGGATTGTTCGGACCGGGATGATCCGCAAGATAAACCGCATCACTATAACCCAGCACCGCCGCCGCAACCCAGAAGAACGGCGTTATGCGCACGGGAAACCCGAACAGCTCGAAATGGAAGTCGTACTGTGTGCGGGGAGGTTCGGCGAGCAGCACGGCTCAACTCCGTTGTCAAATGCTGATAAATCGCAGCGGGGCGTAGGACGGGCACCTTGCCCGTCGAATACGGATGCGACGGGCAAGGTGCCCGCCCTACGAATTACTATTTACTATGAGTTTTGCGTCGCGGCTGCTGAGCGCTTCGGCTTATAGATCTCCGTCGCGGTTCCAAAAAATACTTCACCGGCGTTCATGAGCGTCTCGCTCAGAGTCGGATGCGGATGGATCGACTCTGTGACATCGCGTATTTCGCAATTCATTTCGATCGCCAACACTGCCTCGGCAATCAACTCGCCGGCTCCCGGACCCACGATCCCGCAACCGAGCACGCGGCTGGTAGCTGGATCGATCAGCCATTTCGTCAATCCTTCGGTGCGTCCTAAGGCTTGTGCCCGTCCGCTGGCTGCCCAGGGATATACAGCCACTTCATATTGGCGGTCGGTTCGTTTGGCTTGCTCTTCGGTCAATCCAGCCCAGGCGATTTCCGGGTCGGTAAATACGACCGCCGGAATTGCTTGCTTATCAAATGCGGCTGGCTGGCCCAGAATCGTCTCGATGGCCGTTTTCGCTTGATGGGAAGCCTTGTGGGCCAGCATGGGTTCGCCGGCGACATCCCCGATCGCCAGAATCTGCGGATCCGACGTCCGACACTGCTGGTCGCATACTACAAATCCGCGCTCATCGACTGTGACTTTTGTCTGTTCCAATCCGATGCCGCGACTGTTCGGACGGCGGCCGACCGCGACTAACACGCGGTCATAGTGTTCGGTGCCGAATTTGGCGGGGCCTTCGAACGCGACTTCGATTTGATCGCCGCGATCACCGATCGAACCGACCTTGGTGTTGAGGAAAATCCGCTGTTCAAACAGCGATTCCAGCATCTTGTGCAACGGTTTGACGAGATCGCGGTCCGCGCCCGGCAGCAATCCATCCGTGAGTTCAACGACGCTGACCTTCGTCCCCAACCG
>CAZFLF010000588.1:0-5001 GCA_964519825.1 uncultured Pirellulaceae bacterium
CTACATGAATGTGATAAGACCTAAGGGCTAGCGCCATTCCGCTCAAAGTAAGTGCGGTTGGATAGGGCAGTGCATTACAATGCACCAGAACTCGAAAGGCTGCACCATGGTTCGACAAGGCAAACGCAAGATCACCCGAACGAAATCCGAATGGGCCGATAACACCTCGATCACGAAAGATGGGGTTGAATACGACATCGGCATTTACCAGTCCAAACATGGCTTCCATGCCTCTTGGCTTTGTCAGCAGTGCAACCAAGGGAGCGAATCAAGTCTTGCTCGAGAGACTGTCGAAGCTGCGCTGGCACAAGCCGAAGAGAATCTGGCCCTGCACCACGAGCAGGTTCATGGCAAACGCGATTAGCGGTCGCGCCGGCGCAACGATACCCACCCGCATGTAGGACGTCCGGCTTTCTCCGCCAAACGTTCGAGGGAATCAGTGAGCAGGACGATAGAACCAGAGCAACAGAAAAACGGCTAAGCCTGGTTCACCACTTTGTAGTTATTGGATCAACCGCCCGTTGCTTTCGCTCCAACTCACACCGTCGCTCCATCTCTCCATCCCTCCGTCTCTCCGTCTCCCTTAGCAACGGTACTCTCGTGAGTTGACGCTACGAAGGCTGGTCTCTGGCGGCCGAGTTTCCCCTGTCCGACAAAACCCTCAGGAAAGTAGCCATCCATGAATCCCAAGCAACCGCCAACATCCAATCCGAATGCTGCTCGCGTGATTCTTTGCGATACACCAGCCCACATTTCGCCAGACCCAAGAATCATTCATGCAGTCAAGGTGAGCGACACAACGGAGCGCGACGCCGCTGCTTATGCGCGAGGGATCTGTGAAACCATCTCGTTTGAGAATGGGTTCATCCAGCTGCCGCAAGACGATTCTATTCGCGAAACGTTGCCCAACTTGCCACAATGATTTTCGCTCGCATTGAGCGCGAAGAATTGTTCTTGGCCGTTGTGCGCTACGTTCGTGACAAATGAGTTTTTGGAGATTCTTGGCCGACCGATTGATTCGTTGGCGCCAGCCGCTGCTGCTGGTGGCTGCGTTGCTAACGATTCTGAGTTTGATTCCGGCGTCGCGTTTGCGATTGGATCAGTCGATTGAGTCATTCTACGCACCCGACAATCCGCATTTGCGCGATTATCTCGAGAGCAAGGCTCTGTTCGGGGGCGACGAGTTTGTGGTTGTTGCGTTTGCGGATCCGGAACTCTTCACGCCCGACGGCAAGCTTTCGCCAGGCAGCGCCGCCCGCCTGCGGAACTTTGCGGCGAGTTTGTCGCGCGTGCCAGGAGTCGACGCGGCGAGTACGCAGAATCTGGCCGACGCCCTGACCCTGGATCGCTGGCCATTGCTCGCATCGCAGCGTGAAAAGTTGCTGCAGCTTTTCCAAGGTGTGTTGCTCGGCGAGGATCGACAGACGACGGCAATCCTTCTGCGGCTGGTGGCTGAGCGGGATACGCCAACCCCACGCAGGCAAACAATCGCTGAGATCCGTCGAGTCGCCGGTCGATTTCCACTTCCCACCTACATTGTCGGCGAACCGGTGCAAGTGCACGACACGTTTCGCTATGTCGAAGAAGATGGGGCGGTGCTCGGTTGGGCGTCGACCGGTTTGCTGGTGCTGGTGATCCTGATAATTTTCCGTCGCTGGCGCTGGGTCGTCCTGCCGGTGCTGGTCGTGGAAGCGGCGATTGTCTGGACCAAGGGACTGCTCGTCGTCAGCGATTTTCAACTCAGCATGGTCAGTTCGGTGATGAACTCGCTGCTGATGGTGGTGGGAATCGCTACGGCCATGCACGTCATCGTACGGTTTCGCGAACGTCGGCTGCGGAGTGAGCCGGTGGCGGCAGCTCGTGAGACTCTGCATGAACTGGCCCACGCGATTTTCTGGACCACGGCCACGACTGCAGCCGGGTTCGCAACTCAAATGACCAGCCACGTTACTCCGGTCCAAAGTTTTGGCTTGATGATGGGGATTGGAACGATGGTCATGTTGGCTGCCGTGGCGACGATTCTGCCCGGCGGCATGCTCCTGGGCCGGCAGGAGACGATTTCCGACAAAGTGGATGGGTACAGCCGGATCAGTCGCACGTTGGTGCGGATCAGCGACTGGGTCGAGCATTACCCGCGTCGAGTGGCAGTCGTAGCGTTTTTGATCGTGTTGCTTTCATTAGGTGGCATGTTCCGGATACGGGTTGAAACCGACTTCAGCCAGAATTTCCGTGCGACGACTCCTATCGTGCAAGCGCTCGAGTTCGTCGAAACCCGGTTGGGAGGCGCGGGCGTATGGGAGGTCAACTTTCCCGCGCCAGCAGAACTCGACAATCAATTTCTCGACCGAGTCCGGAGTCTCGCCGTGCGGCTGCGTGAACTCGAAATTGCGGGTCGGCCGGCCGTCACCAAAGTGATCTCGCTGGCGGACGGCACCGACCTCGTTCCGTTCCTACCGCTGCCGGCAAAGCGGGCACTGTTGCGGCAACTGCAACCCGAATTCGATGAGAGCTTGTTCAACCACGAACGGGGCCGGATGCGGATCATTCTGCGAGCCCGCGAACGTCAGCAATCCGAGGAACGGCTACGAGCGATTCGTGAAGTTGGCCGACTCGCACGCGAAGAGTTTCCCGAGGCCAAGACCTCGGGGTTGTTTGTCTTGCTGACATTTCTGGTCGAGAGCCTGCTGGACGATCAATGGGTGAGCTTCGCGGTCGGAGCGGCGATGATCATTGGGCTGATGACGGTCGCATTCCGCAGTCTGTCAGTCGGCCTGGTGTCGCTGATACCGAACCTGTTGCCGATCGTGTTTGTGATCGGCGCGATGGGTTGGCTGGGCATTCCGATCAATATCGGTACAGCCATGATTTCCAGCGTTTCGATGGGACTCACCGTCGATTCGAGCATCCATTACTTTACCGGTTATCGCCGCGCTCGGTGTGACGGCTTGGACGTTCTGGCCGCGCTGCGCGAGACCAACCGCGGAGTGGGATCGGCGCTGATCTATACCAATCTGGCGCTGATCGCCGGATTCCTGGTATTGACGCTGTCGCACTTCATCCCGTTGGTTTACTTTGGCCTCTTGGTGAGCGTGGCGATGCTCGGTGGGCTGGTCGGCAACTTGCTCCTGCTGCCGCTCCTAATCCGTGCATTGCGCATCGAGTGATTCTCTTCGACATTGTCCCGGAGTTACTGCTTGCTTGGCGTGGCTGTTGACGGACAAGAGCAAGGCGACGAAAATCAACGCGAATCCATACAGCACAGCAAGAGCAAGGTTGATTCCCGCTAGCGGAGTTATCTCTATCCAGTCTGGACGGAAGGCATTGAGACCAACGAATCCCGCGTAGAACACGAAATAGAGCGCGAATAGTCGCACCCCGTACCGGGCCCTTCGCGTGATGGTCTCCGCATGCTCCGATGATCCAATCCAGAAAGGAAACACTTTCTGGACTTCTTGGAATCGTCGCGAGAGGCAAGCGATTCGGTTGACAGATCAACGCACCGCGGAATAATCACATTTAGTCTTGCAGGGGTGGCGGCATCCACCTCGTCTACGATTCATACCGTGACTTTTATTGGGGCGTTCGTCCCAGCGGCGAGCGAAAGGTCCGGATTGCTCGCGCACGAGGTCTGATCGGAAGGGGCACAACCATGTGTCCAGGGCATCTTTTCACGGACGACGGCCATTGTGACGAATTCCGAATATCTGCGGAGGCATACCGCGGTCTAAGTCTTTTATCCTATGCCTTTTGGTCCGCGCAAGACGCGGGCGGACCGAATGCCGAATTCGCAGTTGGCATCGACGAACTTCGCGAAGTCGGCACCAATAAGTCCGATTTGCGTTGGCTAATCCGCAAAGGCTACGCGAGCCATTTTGTGGAGTTGCACATTCCCGGGCAGTCCAGCCGGTTCCTTCATCGCACTGACTCTGTGGACGTTACGGAAGCAAGCTGTTTTATGCTCACGGAAAACGGTGCCCTCTATGCACGTCATGTGCTCGCTGATCCGGTCAGGCCTGCAGAAATGCCGCAGCTCACTCCGCATGATTGTGTGCAAACGGAGCGGGTGATTCCGAATTATGATTGTGCCCTCCGCGAGCTCACCTTTGACGGACAGGTCATTCGGAGGTTTCGATTTGAGGCACCTACCCAGGAGCCCATTTTGACGGAGTTCCAACAACGGAATTGGCCGTGTCGAATTGATGATCCTCTCCCGCATGTACCCGGAATAAACCCCAAAACTCGTTTGAACAAGTCGGTTAACCGACTCAATTCCGGGATTCACCCGCCGGTCATCCATTTCAGCTGCGGCGGTATTGGACGCGGGGTGTATTGGGTATCGAAATCTCGCGCGATGTCGGTCGATATATCAACACAATTCTTGCCATCAGCCGCTCTCGCCCCAAATCCGAATTCGTGACGACCGATGGGCACGTGAACAATTGAGTTGCCTAAGATCGTTAGGCATCTCAAGGGTTATAAGACCGCGGGACAATTGAGGGATGACCGAGGGACAAGCGACGGATGACCGCGGCATAGACGGACAGCTGGACGACGCGAAGAATATCTGGCTATTCGAAGGATTGTTTCTTCCCACTTCGATGGCGATTCGTGCCGGCAATGATGGTCGGCGGTAACAAGCGACCGGATCGCGTGTGGATGATCTCATCAGCGGAACGATTCCGTGCAGCGTCTCATCCTTCGCTCATTTCAGAGTCCCGGTGACATCGTGATGCTGTCGGCCACGGTGCGTGACCTGCATGCCACGTATCCCGGGCAATTTCAGACAGACGTCCGCACCGCGGCGGATGCCATCTGGGAACACAATCCCCACCTGACCCCGTTGCGAGAGGGCGAAGCGGGAGTGCGGTCAGTCGACATGCACTACCCGCTGATTCACCAGAGTAACCAGCGGCCGTATCACTTTTTGCATGGTTACACCCAGTTCCTGGAGCAACAACTTGATCTCCGTATTCCCGTCACGGGCTTTCGCGGAGACATCCA
>CAZFLF010000589.1:0-4991 GCA_964519825.1 uncultured Pirellulaceae bacterium
AGTTCGCCGAGTGTTTGGGCGCCTGCGAGTATGCGCCGTGCATGTTGGCCGGCGAAACGTTGCATAAGTGCCTGACCAATGACAAGGCCGATGAGTTCTTAAGCAAGCTTAAGTGAGGCTGACTGAATGTCCGAATATCAGCCGGTACTATTAGAGAACATCGACCGGGAAGAGAGTCACACCCGTCGTGTTTACGAAGCGTCGGGAGGTTACTCAGCGCTCCGGCAGGTCATGGGTTCGATGACCCCCCCAGACGTGACGGAACTCATCAAGACCAGCGGACTACGCGGGCGGGGTGGAGCGGGCTTTCCCACTGGATTGAAGTGGACTTTTCTGCCCAAAGACCATCCCGGACCGATTTACTTCTGCTTGAACGCGGATGAAAGCGAGCCGGGGACCTTTAATAACCGCTACCTCATGGAATTCGATCCCCATCAAGTGATCGAAGGGCTCATTATTAGTTGTTTTGCGACCCAAGCATCGACCGCCTATTTCTATCTGCGGTATGAATATCCGCTGGCGTGGAAGCGCGTTCAGCAGGCGGTGGATGAAGCGTATGCGGCCGGTTATCTGGGCAAGAACATTCTGGGGAGCGGTTACTCGCTCGATATATTCCTGCATCGAGGCGCCGCGGCTTACATTTGCGGTGAAGAGACGGGCTTGATTGAGAGTCTCGAGGGGAAGCGTGCCTGGCCGCGAATCAAACCACCATTCCCGGCGATCGAAGGCGCGTTCCGCAAACCGACCGTAGTCAACAATGTCGAAACAGCGGCGTGCGTCACACAGATCTGTCGCCGTGGCGCCAGTTGGTTCAAGTCAATCGGCGTGCCGCCGGATCCCAAGAACCCGCGCGACGCCGGCAGTTACGGACCGAAATTGTATTGTCTGAGCGGCCATGTGGAAAAACCAGGCTGTTATGAGGCGCCGCTCGGCATCACCGTGACGGAGCTGATTGATCGCTTCGGAGGTGGAGTCTGGAAGGGTCGCCAGGCGAAAGCGGCAATTCCCGGTGGCATCAGCATGGGATTGCTCACTGCGAGTGAGTTTTCATGCCCACTCGACTTCAACGGTCCAGGGAAATATGGCTGTCTCGGCTTGGGAACGGCAGCAGTGGTGGTGATGGATGAAACGACGTCGATGGTCGACTTCCTGCATAACAGTTGTCAGTTCTTCGAGCACGAATCCTGCGGCCAATGCACGCCATGTCGCGAAGGAACCTTTTGGGCGCTGCAGATGATGAATCGCATCCGAGCTGGGAAAGGTCGGTCGAAGGACCTGGACCTGCTGCTAGAAATCGGCGATACCATCGGCATTATTCCCGGCACCACGATTTGCGGGCTGTCTGACGGCGCAGCTTGGCCCTTGAAGAACACGATTCGAAAGTTCCGTGGCGAGCTCGAGGAATACATCCAACGCACCAATCCGGCCGGCTACATGGAGACCGGCCCGGTCCCAGCGCTCGTTGAGCTTTCCACTCACCATTAACCCCCAAGAAAAAATACGCCATTATGCCCTCGGTGATCGTTGACGGAATCGAAATTGAGATCGGCGCGAATGAGCGTTTGAACGGGATTCAGGCCGCGGCCCGGATCGGAGTGAAGATTCCGCATTACTGTTGGCATGCCGGTCTAACAGTAGTAGCCAGTTGTCGCATGTGTTTGGTCGAGTCGGGACGCAAAGATCCCAAAACGGGCCAAATTCAAATGCAGCCGAAGGTGGTCCCCGCCTGTCAAACTCCAGCGACCGATGGCACCGTATTCGTCACCACCAGCGACAAAGTGACGAATGCCCGATCAATGGTCGAGGAGGATTTGTTGTTGCGGCATCCCGTCGATTGTCCGATATGCGACAAGGCCGGCGAGTGCGCGCTGCAGGACTATCACTTCCTGCACGGTCGTGATCAACGCCGAGCGGATCTCAAGCCGTTCACCAGCCGCCGCCGAAAACTTGGTGAAACGGTGACGCTCTTTGTCGATCGGTGTGTGATGTGTACACGGTGCGTGCGATTCACCCGCGAGATTACTGGGACGTCGGAATTAATGGTGACGAATCGAGCCGCACACGAAGAGATCGACGTCGTTCCGGGGTTTCCCTTGGATAACAAGCTTTCGGGGTGCGTGGTCGACTTGTGTCCCGTGGGAGCGCTCGGTGATCGCGACTTCTTATATCAACAACGCGTCTGGTTTATGAAGAGTCATAACCATGTGTGCGCTGGATGCTCGACTGGATGTTCGATCACAGTAGACGAGAATCAAGACCGCATCTATCGACTCAAGCCTCGAGAAAATCCCCATATCAATCAGTGGTGGATGTGCGATGAAGGACGTTACGGCTGGAAGCACGTGCATGACGCAAGCCGTGTGACGGCACCGAAGAAACGGCAGGGGGACAAGTATATCAACATCGAATGGCCGGAGGTCTCCGCGGAACTTGAAAAGTGTCTACGTGGCAAACGGCTGACAGCGGTGTTATCGCCGAATCTAACCGTCGAAGAGGCCTACCTGCTCGCAAAATACATTCGGTCGGTGGATGCCACGGCGACACTCGCGCTCGGACTCATTCCGAGCGAAGGGAAGGACGAGCGATTTCCCACCGGGTTTGAGATTCATGCGGAGAAATGCCCGAATCGCCGCGGCGTGGAAGAAGTCTTGCGGCATTTTGCCGGCCAGATCCTCCGTTGGGAAGATTTTCTTGCTCGCCACGATGCCGACGAATTCGACGCCATTTGGATTACCGGAGGATATAAGGCCGACTGGGTTGGACCGGAAGCCGTTGAGCAATTGTCCGGCGCTCGGACATTGATTGTCCAGGATTGCTTCGAGTCACCACTGTGGGCTGCGGCGACGATCCAGTTGCCGTCGGCGACCTTCGCGGAGCGAGAAGGATCTTTCGTCAACTTCGCGGATCGATTGCAGTCTTTTAAATGGGCCGTGAGACCACCAGAGGGTGTGATGCTAGAAGGTCACCTGTATTGGAGGCTGTTAGGCATGTCCGGCATGTATAACGCGCACCAAGTGCTCGCTGAACTTTCACGCGAGGCCCCGTACTTCAGCGCCGCGGCGGATGGCGTGACGGACCACGGAGTCGCGTTGAAGATTCCTGAAATGGTCACCTCATGAATCAGATGATCGAAGCTTGTGTAAAGATTGCGATGCTCATTGGCGGTTTAATGACCGCGGCCGCTTATTTCGTGCTGCTCGAACGACGCATGGCCGCATGGTGTCAGGATCGTGTCGGACCAAATCGGGTTGGCATCCCACTAACCAAATTTCGCTTATGGGGATTGGGACAACCGCTGGCGGATGGTGTGAAGTTCATTCTCAAAGAGAACTACGTCCCGGCACACGTGGACCGGCGCCTATTCACTGCCGCGCCGGTTGTAATCCTTGTCGCAGCGCTGGCGATCTTCGCAGTAATTCCGTTCGGCAATATGATTCCGCCCGAGATCTTTGGCATTAAGCTGACCGATGGCAAGGCAATTCATCTCGTCGTGGCGCCCGGTGTCGATGCTGGGATGATTTACGTCTTTGCTCTGTCCAGCATCGCGGTTTACGGGGTGATTCTGGGGGGGTGGTCTAGTAATAACAAGTACAGCTTTCTCGGTGGACTGCGATCGAGTGCTCAGCTTATCGCGTATGAGTTGCCCATGGGATTGGGAATTCTTGGTGTGGTAGCGGCCGCCGGATCGTTGGATCTCGAAAAGATCATGACCGCGCAAGCCCATACTGGGATCTGGTATGTCTTTTCCCAGCCGCTTGGTTTTTTTGTATTCGTGGTGGCCGCCTTCGCCGAGGCAGCGCGCCTGCCATTCGACCTGCCCGAATGCGAACAGGAATTGATTGGCGGCTATCATACCGAGTACTCAGGGATGCGGCTGTTACTGTTCCTGGTAGCCGAATTCCTGCACATGATCACGGCCTCATTCCTGATTGTGATCATGTTTTTCGGTGGCTGGCACTGTTGGTGGATAACCGGTGACGTGACGGGCGAAATTACCTGGTTCACTGCATTGATGCGTTTGGCGGTTTTTTTTGGAAAGATCTTTCTCGTAATTCTGTTCTTCATGCTCGCGCGGTGGAGCTGGCCACGGTTCCGGTTCGATCAACTGATGGCACTTGCGTGGAAGGTAATGCTGCCGCTGGGAATCGTGAATTTTGTTGCCGTCGCAATTCTTGACCAGATTCTCATGGCGTGGGGTGGCTCGCTGGGTCTTAATCTGGTGCTGGCTGCCGTCTCTTGGGTTATCTGTATTGTCGCCTGGGTCGCGATTTCCTACGCCGGACCATTGGTTGCTGATAATCGCCCCAGGCGTGACTTGGCATCGAGGGACATGGCATCTCCGATATGAGATATAAGAGTCATGAAACCAGACGATCCTAATATTCTTTGGGTGGAAGAGCCGCGGCTGGGGCTTAGCGGCCGCATGTATTGGCCGCTGTTCGCACAGGGGTTGACCACAGTCTTCGGCCATCTAAAACGTTCCATTCAAGGACAGGTGGTGACGGTCAGCTATCCCGACGAGGAGCCGCAGATTGACAATCCGCTGATCTATCGTGGGGTCCATCGCTTGAACAAGGATGCGCAAGGACGCGTCAAGTGCGTTGCCTGTTTTCTGTGTGCGACCGCGTGTCCGGCCCATTGCATCGATATTGTCGCGGAGGAGAGCCCGTGGCCTGACCGGGAGAAGTATCCACAGAGTTTCGCAATCGACGAGCTAAGGTGCATTTATTGCGGCATGTGTGAAGAGGCCTGTCCAGTCGATGCCATCGAACTAACCAGCTTGTACAACCTGACTGGACGTAGCCGCGAAGAGATGATCTTTGACAAGGAAAAGCTACTCAGCATCTACGACGCCACGAAGGACAGCGAACCGATGAAGTCAGCCGCACTCGGAGGCACGTTATGAGTAGGAGGTACGGTATGGTAGTGCTCTGTAACTCTTGGATTGATGGATGGGAGGGCGAGGCTCCTGCCGAGCCGGAGCGTTGGTT
>CAZFLF010000590.1:0-4990 GCA_964519825.1 uncultured Pirellulaceae bacterium
AGAGAATCTGGCGATGATCGCGGATTCGGTGAAGTTCCTCGTCACGCATGGTCGTGAGGTGATCTACGATGCCGAGCATTTCTTCGACGGCTGGAAGGCGAATCCGGCCTACGCGGCCCTGACAATCCAAACCGCGGCCGAAGCCGGCGCGACCCTCGTCGTTTTGTGCGACACCAACGGCGGAACGCTGCCGGAGCACATCGCGGAGCTGACCCGCGCAGCCCGGGAAACGCTGCGGAAGTTCGGCATCGAGGTTGGCATCCACTGTCACAACGATTGTGAATTGGCGGTTGCCAATTCGCTGGCCGCCGTAGACGTCGGCGCGGTGCAAGTTCAGGGGACGATAAACGGGGTCGGCGAGCGGTGCGGGAACGTCGACCTGATCGCCGTAATAGGCAATCTGGCATTCAAGAAGCAGGGCTATCAGGTGCTCGGCGGCAGTTCGCTCGGTCATCTCACCGAGCTGTCGCGCTATGTCTATGACACGGCGAATTTAAACCGGCGGAACAACCAGCCGTTCGTCGGTCAAAGTGCGTTCGCGCACAAGGGTGGGATGCACGTCCACGCTATCGCTCGGGCGACCAGCAGTTATGAGCACATGGACCCGGCCTTAATTGGCAATGAGAGACGCGTCTTGGTCAGCGAACTCTCCGGCCGCTCGAACATCATCGCGATGACCTCTAAGCACAAGATCGACCAGAACCGCGAACTCATGGACGCGATTTTGGGTCAAATAGTTGCGTTGGAGAATCAGGGGTATCAGTTCGAAGCCGCGGAGGCTTCGTTTGACCTGTTGGTTCGCAAGTGTGCCGGCTTGTTCCGACCCCACTTCGAGCGATCGAAATATCACGTCGAAGTGAGCGCTAGCGAGGACGGCTCGATTGTGACTGAAGCCACAGTCAAACTTCGCGTGTTCGATGAATTGAGGCACGAAGTCGGCGAAGGGGACGGTCCGGTGAATGCCCTGGACGCCGCGTTGCGAAAAGCCTTGAATGGGGCCTTTCCCCGACTACGCGAAATGCGGTTGGTCGACTTCAAGGTACGTGTTGTGAATTCGGAGGCGGGAACGGCGGCCCGCATCCGCGTGACCATCGAAAGCGCGGACCAGCAAGACGTGTGGGGAACGATCGGCGTCAGCGAGAACATTATCGAAGCCAGCTGGCTGGCGCTCGTGGATGCCATTGAGTACAAGCTGCACAAAGACGAGACTGCCAAGCCATGACAGTTCAATTCACTGCAGAGTCCCTTCCTAATCGATTCGATTTCGCGGCGACTCAGGACCGGTTGTACAAGGCCTGGGAAGTGGCCGGGTATTTCCATGCCGAGCCGGATCCGCAGCGCAAGCCGTATTGCATTGTGATCCCGCCGCCGAATGTGACCGGCGCGTTGCACGTCGGACACGCACTGAACAACACACTGCAAGACACCATGATCCGCATGAAACGGATGCAGGGATTTACCACGTTGTGGATGCCTGGAACCGATCATGCGGGCATTGCGACTCAGGCCGTAGTGGAAAAGCGATTGCGCGAGGAAGAAGGCAAGACTCGGAACGACCTCGGGCGCGAGAAGCTTGTTGAGCGGATTTGGGCGTGGAAGCACGATTACGAAGCCCGCATCCTCTGTCAGCTTAAGCGGATGGGATGCAGTTGCGATTGGCAGCGTCTGCGGTTTACGCTCGATCCAATTTGCGCCCGGGCAGTGCGACACACTTTCTTTGACCTGTTCCGGAAGAACCGGATCTATCGCGGCAAGCGGCTGGTGAATTGGGACCCGTTCCTGCAGACCGCGGTCAGCGACGACGAAGTGTTTCACGAAACGGTGAAGGGACACTTCTGGCATCTGCGTTACCCGGTCATCGATCCCAAGCCCGGCGAACCCACGCACGTGACGATCGCCACAACGCGGCCCGAGACGATGCTGGGTGATACCGCCGTCGCGGTGCACCCCAATCCGCGAGCCGCACTCGACGCGGTCGAACAAGATCTTCTGGCAAAACTTGCTGCAGCACCTGCCAAAGACCGCGAGTCCCTCCAAGCACAGATCGACAACGTGCGCCATCGCCGTGAGACGATGCTGGCTGCGCTGGAAACGTTGCGCGATATGGCGAAGGATGGGCGGAAGCTGCGTCTGCCGTTGCTCAATCGCGCGATTCCGTTGATTGCCGATGAATGGGCCAAGCCCGAACTCGGCAGCGGTAGCGTGAAAATCACGCCTGCTCACGATCCGAACGATTACGAAGTGTGGCAGCGACACCCTGAAATCGGGGCGATCAATATTCTCAATCCCGATGGCACGCTCAATGCAAACGCGGGCAAGTACGAAGGACTGACTGTCACGAAGGCTCGACAAAGGGTTGTCGCCGACCTCGAAACACTGGGACTCGTGGCGGAGATCGAGGACCGCGAAATTGACATGGCCCATTCGGATCGGAGCAAGACCCCGATCGAGCCGTATTTGGCCGACCAATGGTTTGTGAAAATGGACCAGCTCTCTCAATCGGCGATGGATGCCGTGACAGATGAGCGCGTGCGGATCTTGCCCTCGCGTTACGCGAAAGGTTATCTCGACTGGCTAAGTGAAAAGCGCGACTGGCCGGTGAGTCGCCAACTCTGGTGGGGACATCGGATTCCAGTGTGGTACGCACATTGTTCCGAGGCGGTGTTGAAACGCGCTTTTGCCGGGCGCTCCGATGTCGTCTGGACTTCCGGAGACGAGAAGAACCACTGGCAAATCTGTGCTCTCGAGGATCTCGCTCCGGATGCTTTGATGCCCGCTGCGAAGGCCGAGGGCCTATCCCCCGGCCTGCCGTTGTTGCAAGAAGCCGATGTGCTCGACACCTGGTTTAGTTCGGCGCTGTGGCCCCATTCGACACTAGGTTGGCCGGAGCGCACGCCCGAGTTGGCGTACTTCTATCCAACCAGCGTGCTCATTACGAGCCGCGACATCATCACGTTGTGGGTGGCGCGGATGGTGCTGACCGGCCTGAACAACATGGGGGACGTGCCGTTTCGCGAGGTGTTCATCCATCCGAAGATTCTCGACGGTTACGGCGAGACGATGTCGAAATCGAAGGGGAACGGAGTCGATCCGCTCGACGTGATCGATAAGTTCGGTCCGGACGCGTTGCGATTTGGGTTGGCGTTCCTCTGTACCGAAACGCAAGACGTGAGGTTGCCGGTGCAGTTCGAGTGCCCGCATTGCCAGACGCTCATCGACCAGACGAAGGACAATCGCGAACGACCGAAGTTGAAGTGCAAAAAATGTGGCGGCGAATTCTCGACGCAATGGTCGCGGACCGATGCCGACAAGGCTCTTCCGCGCGGCGCGGTGGTAAGTGAACGGTTCGAGCAAGCGCGCAACTTCGTCAACAAGCTCTGGAACGCCGCGCGCTTCTCGCTGTTGAATTTGGATGGCTACACCGCCGGCTCGGTCGGCGACAGCGAGTTGGCCGTGGAAGATCGCTGGATTCTCAGCCGGCTGGCGACGGTCACTCAGCAGGTCACCGACGCGCTCGAACATTACCACTTTGGAGAGGCTGCTCGAGTGCTGTACGACTTCGCCTGGGACGAATTCTGCAGCTTCTATTTGGAGATGCTCAAGGGACGCTTGCAAGACGCCGCACAACGTCCCGTTGCCCAGCGGGTCCTCGCCAGTGTGCTCGACGGATTGATGCGACTGCTGCACCCGATGATGCCGTTTATTTCCGAGGAAGTCTGGTTGCTGTTGAACCAGATCGCGCCGTTGCGCGGACTTGATGGCCAAGTAACGCCGGCCCCCAGTCTGATGATCGCCAACTGGCCGCAACCAGACGCCGCGCGACAAGACACAAACATCGAAAAACGCTTTGTGCTCTTCCAAGCGGTGCTGGGTGCAGTGCGCGAAATCCGCACTCGTCAAAACATCGCCTTGAATATGCCCATTCGGTTCTTCGTGCGAGCGGAAGCAGCAACGTGCGCGTTATTGCAACCGATGCGGCCCTACTTCGAATCGATGGCCAATGCCCAAGTCGACGCGTCGGGGCCGGACATTCAGCCCCCTCCCACGCACGCCGCCGTAACGACTCATGGGATGGACGTCATCGTCGACCTCACGGGACTGATCGATGTCTCCGCCGAGATCATTCGCCTCGAACATCAGGAAAAAAAGCTGCTCGGTTTGATAGCCGGCAAGGAGGCGAAGTTGAAAAACGCCAACTTCACCGCTCGCGCACCAGTGGACGTCGTGATCAAAGAGCGCGACTCACTCGACCAAATGGTGGAGCAGTTGAACTCCATTCGGACCGCATTGGCGGACCTTCGCAAGCGGGTGTGAAGTCACGGAATTGTTTACCCAAAATCAACTTCCATGCCGCACCGACTTGACGCGTTGCGATGGCCGGACCAGTATGTTCGCTAGTCTACGCACGGTGGTGAGTGAGACACTTTTTCACCGGCGGAAGGAAACGGTCTCGCAGGAGTCCGCTCAGGGCATAACCTTCGAGTTATCATGTCCCAGCGATCCAAACAATTGAGCGTACGATCAGCCGCCCATCGCGGAGCAAATGTGCTGTTGCACTTGAGTTTGCTCTTGTCGCTGTGGCGAGCGCCTGTGCCGTTGATCCACTCACATGATTCCATTGACCCCCGGACCGCGAATACACGCTTCTGGGCCGAACATCTGGATCACTTTCACACGGAGTCGGAAGCGTCCGGAAAACACGGCTGGCATCTGCATTACGTTTTGCCGTGGGAGTTGGCGGACAGGCACGACGATGCGGAACATCCGCGCGGCGAGCCACAGTCACTGCGGGTCGAGTCGGTGCAAGTCGCTTCCGCCTGGACAGCGATTGTTCGATCCGAGTGCAATTACGGGCGCGTGATGGTGGCCGAACCGTCCGGTGTTCAGCCAGCGTTAATCTTCGCGTCCACTTTTTTTCGTCCGGTCGGGGTGCAAGTCTTGCTCACTTATTCTGACCGTATTTCTTGGCGTGCGCTAGCCGGTGTTGCGC
>CAZFLF010000591.1:0-4987 GCA_964519825.1 uncultured Pirellulaceae bacterium
TGCTCCGTCCCAGCCAGGTCGGCGCGGTGCTCAACATGTCCAAGATACCGCTCCTTCCCGGCGTGGAAGAATCGATCGCCGCGGGATTTGAGAGCACCCTCGCGCCAGACAATCGATCCGTGGAAGCGGAGATCGAGGTCGCCGAAGCGACACGCCGGCTGCCGACCTATGCTGCGTTATTTGATCCACAAACCAGCGGCGGGCTGTTGCTGGGAGTTCCGCAACAGCACGTCGACGCGGTGCTCGCTCACCTTGGTCGCCAGAGCCAGGTTCGGGCCGCGCACATCGGCCACGTCGTTCCTATGTCGGGCGACGGTCCGCGATTGCACTGCGTGGATTAAATATTAGTGAGACACCGCGAATGACCGCGCGATCTTCGTTGCCCGTCGTTGCCGTTTTGCCCGACGTGCTCTCCGCGCTGAAACGGGGATCAAGCGTGGTGCTCAAGGCGCCAACCGGTGCCGGCAAAACGACCCAGGTCCCCCCCGCGTTGCTCGACGCCGGATATGCCGAGCGAGGATTGATCGTGATGCTCGAGCCGCGACGCCTGGCCGCTCAGACGTCAGCTCGCTGGATGGCCGCCAATCGCAACGAACCGGTTGGACGGACATTCGGCTATCACATCCGGTTTGATCGCCAAGCTAGTCGGGACACGCGTGTGCTGGTCGTCACCGAGGGGGTCTTCCTGCGAATGTTGCTCGATGATCCGCTGCTCGAGCAGATTGCCGTGGTCGTGTTTGATGAATTCCACGAACGGAGTTTGCACAGTGATCTGGCGCTGGCGCTGACTCGCCGTCTCCAGACGCAATTCCGGCCGGAATTGAAACTGGTGGTCATGTCCGCGACCTTTGATCCCGACGTGATCGCGAAGTTTCTCGACTGCCCGGTGGTTTCCTGCGAAGGCCGGCTTTTCCCGGTGGATGTGCGTTACTTGCGGTTCCCGTCCCAGCAGCCGATGCACCTGGAAGCCGCAGCCGGCGTCGCATCCATTGCGTCCACGACGCCCGGCGATGTGCTGGTATTTCTGCCGGGAGTTGGCGAAATACGTCGCACACGACGGGAACTGGAACAACTCGCGGAAACATTTCAATTCGACCTGCTGGAACTGTACGGAGAGCTTCCGGCCGAGCGCCAAGAAGCCGCGCTTCGCCCGCGGGATCGTCGCAAAGTCATTCTAGCGACCAATGTCGCGGAAACGTCGGTCACGATTCCCGGTGTCACGGCGGTCGTCGATACCGGATTTGCGCGGACTATGCGCTGCGATCCGTCCGTTGGGTTGAATCGGTTGGAACTGACGCGAATTTCGCGGGAGTCCGCCGATCAACGTGCTGGGCGAGCTGGGCGGACGGAGGCGGGAGTCTGCTTGCGGCTCTGGTCGGCGGACGAATGGCGCATGTTTAAGGAGCACGAAGTGCCGGAAGTCGCGCGGCTCGATCTGACCGGGGCGGTGCTGCAGCTGCATGCGTGGGGGGAAAGTGATGTGCGCGCGTTTCCTTGGTTTCAGCCGCCGCCACTGGCCGCGCTCGATCAAGCCGAGTCGTTGCTCCGGCGGCTCGGGGCGCTCAGCGAAAATGGAATCACCGATCTGGGTCGGTCGTTGGCGCGACTGCCGGTCCATCCACGCTTGGCGCGCCTACTGGTCGAAGGACAACAGCGTGGTTGCGTCGAGCTGGCGGCGATCGCGGCGGCCTTATTATCCGAACGTGATCCCATGTTGCGCGAGGAATCGCGCCGCCAGGCCCACCACGTGTCTTCTTCGGATGTACTCGATCGCGTGCAAGCTCTCGAAGCCTTCTCCCAGTCACGCGTGTGCGATTCGGTGGTGGGATCGCTCAACATCGGCGCCGCCGAGCACGTGCTCCGAGTCCGTGATCAATTGCTGCGCGAGTTGCGGGACACCGTGGACTCTTCTCGTTCCACCGCCTCGGCACGCGGTCCAGCAGACCAGCGAATGCTGCGGGCACTGGTGGCCGCATATCCCGATCGTGTCGCACGACGACGCGACAAGCAGGGCCCGAAGGGGGTGATGGTCGGCGGCCGCGGCGTCCGACTAGCGGAATGGAGCGCGGTTCGCGACGGAGACCTGTTCCTGTGCGTCGACATCGAGGAAGTCGGGACGACCGAGGCTTTGGTGCGCCAGGCATCACGAGTCGAACGCGAGTGGCTCCCACCAGATCTGGTGCGGTCGCAGGTTGAAGTCGAATTCGCTGCGGAACGGGAACGCGTGGTGGCCTTCCTACGAAGCCGTTATGAGGATCTGTTGCTCGATGAAGCGGCGACCGATGCACCCGATTCGGTGGAAGTCGCAGAGCTATTGGCACAAGCCGCGGCCGGCCAGCTTAATCGAGCTTTACCGCTACTGGACGAGCCGATTGCCCAATTCCTGGCCCGAGTGCGATGCCTCGATCAGTGGCTGCCCGAATTGCAGCTGCCGAAAATCGGCGAAGCGGAACTGCGATCGCTGCTGCCGCAATTGGCTCGGGGTCGCCGATCCTTTGCCGAACTGCGAAAAGCGCCGCTGCTGGGCTTCCTCCGCCAGCTCTTGTCTCCGGCCCAGTTGGCTGCACTGGACCGAGAAGCCCCAGAATCGATCAGCGCGGCCAGCGGTAGTCGCATCCGTCTGCACTACGAAGTCGGCCGCCCTCCCATCATGCCGGTTCGGATTCAGGAAATGTTCGGGCAACTCGACACCCCTCGTGTGGCTGCAGGACGGATCTCTGTGTTGCTACACCTGCTCGCACCGAACATGCGGCCGCAGCAAGTGACCGACGACCTGCGCGGTTTTTGGGAACGTACCTATCCCATCGTGCGCAAGGAACTGCGGCGGCGATACCCCAAGCATTCCTGGCCAGACAATCCAGCTCAAGCTCAGCCGGAGCGACGACCCGCACGGAAGTCCTAGGCTACTTCGGCTGGTATTCGACTGGCGGCAGTCGTCGGGGTTTCACCAAAGACCCCCACGCGCGACCGAGCACGAACCCTTAACGCATGATGGAGGCATACTCGGGCGGTGGCAATCGTTTCATCACTGGGAACGGATCGGAAACGACAGGCTCTTGGCCTTCCACGCGAGCAAATATGTGAAGGCCGGTCGTCGGATGCTGGACGGCGAGTTCGAGTGTTTTGCAACCGGATAACGTTAACAGCGCGAGGCAGACCAAAAACATCGGACGCATGACTCCATCCCCCTATTGAAAAGTCGATCGCTCCCAATCCGTTGAGAGCCATCTCCCAATAAAGCAATTCGTGCGCCAATCGACTCGGAATGAAGTCTGACGATGTACGATATTAGGCCGCAGAGTGTTACATTTTTAGGGTTAAACTTGAACAAATCTCCGGAGTTTTTTTGCGAGCGATTATTCGCCAAGGTGGACGAACGACGATCGCCATATCGCGGTCGCTCCGCGCAGAATATCAAAGGCGGATGGGGAGGGATTCGAACCCCCGGTACAGTTTCCCGTACGGCAGTTTTCAAGACTGCTGCCTTCAACCACTCGGCCACCCATCCGACGCTCGTTGGAGGAGAATCGCATCACGGGCAAGTCTACCAAGGCCGCTCGGCCGCGAAAACCTGGAAAGCCACACGTTTGCGGCGCGGGTCCACATTTAGAATTGACGTGGTCGTCTTCGGACAAGCACATTGAAGAAGTGCATGCCGACGGTCTCTTGGTATGGCCGAATCCAAACGGTTGCGAGTTGCCCGCTTCTTAGTTCCCGGCTCTGTGAGTCTGTCAGTTCGACCATCCCCGCAAACCGAGGCGCCAGGTATTCGTAACGCTCGAACTCGCCGACGTGCGGGTTGGCGTCACCCCCTTTTTCTCGCACCGGTATTGGTCCCCCGTTTACGGCGCACAGGGAAAGGTGCTTCGGTTGCAGACCAGCCTGAGGCTCAAGCGTCATAAGGGGGGCCCTCATGGTCCCTTTGCCAGGAACGCGGACCTCTACTTCTTGGCCGATTTGCCAGGCAAACATTGCCAGATCATCCTGCGCGATGGACAGCTGAAGCTCCTTACCGTTTTCGTCACCGAGGATGCAAATCTGATCTCCTTCGTGCAAATACCTCCCCACAAGTGCCTCGAGATTTCGGCCGATTACGTGGCCACGTTGGGCAGCTCGGACCGTAACTTGTGCGAGTTGCCCTTCCTTTTCGGAAATGCGTTTGTTCAATTCGGCGATGCGCTCTCGTTCGGCTTGCGATTCGGTCAGCATCTTTCGCGTCACATTCATCCGGCAGAGCAATCGCGATTTCTCCAGGTTCAAACGCAAATCGTCGAGTTCGAATTGGAGTTGCTTGTTTTCCAGCACGGCGAGGATCTGGTCTTGCTCGACGAATTCGCCAGCCCTAACGCGGATCTCGCGGACGAATCCGGAACACCCGGCGCGCACGATGGTCGGTTGGGTATGGTCGACGACGGCCGGAGCAATACAAGCACCAGGCCAGGGAACGACCAGGAATAACAGAGCGCAACTCGCCACCAGCACGCCGCTCAGCGCAGACAGCCTCTTCCAGGATGGGCGTTCCCACGGATTGGCTTGCACCATCCCCGCCGCGAGGCGCCCAATTGGTACGCCGATCCAGACCAGCAAGGCGCACGCAGCGAGCACGATTCCCGCTCCGTGAAACATCGTTGCAGCGAACATGACCAATCCAGCGCAGACGACTATTCGCCACACGAATGCCGCCACAGCGTAAACCCGGATCAGGAGGTCGCGCCCTGACGTCCAGGTGGCATGCGGTGCGTTCATACCCAGCAGATACCTGCGCGCGCAATGGGTCAGCCATTGTTGTCCGCGGGCGTACAGATTAGGAATCTCCAGCCAATCCGAGAGGACATAGTAACCGTCAAATCGCATCAACGGGTTGGCGTTAAAGACGAGTGTGGTCAGGCTCGCCATGATGGCCACATTGAGGCAGACTTGATTGATAACACCTGGGCCGGTGTGGCTCCACGTCACTATGGACGCGGCGGCGATCAACAACTCCAGG
>CAZFLF010000592.1:0-4984 GCA_964519825.1 uncultured Pirellulaceae bacterium
GATGGCGACCTTGTCCCACCGCGATGGTCAGAACACGTCCAAATTGAAGTGGTGACCGGAGTGGTATCGGTGACTGCTCGGATAGAAATTGTGCCACTGTTTGTTGTACACCGGCACGCGCATCTCAGGGGGATACCGGTAAAACAAATCCTCGGCGCTGCGGTAATACTCGTTACCCCAGTAGTTGTGCGGGTAGTACACGTAGGGGTAATGGTAAAACCGGTTCCAGTCGTTGTTGCTATAGGTCTTGCCCCACACGCGTCCAAACGCCCGCTGATCAGCTTGGATTGCCGACGCGAAACAACACAACACAACGCATGTACACAGGATGGCGAGTACGGCTCGACGCATAACTAATGACCCCTTTTTACAGTTTGCATCCACTGGCGCTTGACCCTTCGTGGTCCGCACGTCGGAATCAGCCTTCTGTCGGGGAAGACTATATTCCAAGTGTCAGGATCCAGAGGTCGAACACGACTTCAACGGGTTCGGCGCTGTTATTACCGCGCGGAATGCGGTGATGGGTGGCCCATCATTACCTCCCATCGGCGTCGCGGGAGGGCGGCATTGAAGGAATATCCCTCAAAACCGGCAAGGCGTGTTTCCTCAGGCGGGCATGCGTCCCTCGGCCAGTTCCCGCTCCCATTCATCCATCAGGGGCCAGTCGATGGCGCAGGTGCCGAAATCCGCCATATGGAGATACCCCTCGACGCGGGCGATCACCCGATCGAGCAACGCGTTGTCTTTGCGGAAGATCGGACCGTGGGCGGGAAGCAACCATTCCACGTTGCTGACCCGAATCCGCCGAAGCGATTCGACGAAATGCTGCAGGTTACTGCCGTGGTGCGCATCGATCGCACCAACGCAGCCGTCGCGGTAGATGTTATCCGCACTGAACAGCAAGTTGCCCATCCGCAATGACAGCTGGCTGTCGGTATGTCCGGGCGTATGCCAAACTTGCAAATCGAGCTTTCCAATGCGCACCACGTCTCCATCGTTGACCAGGCGGTCAACCTTGACCGGTGGCATCGCAAGATGGATGTCCTGTGCCTCAATTTCCGCGAACGTCCGCAGCTTATCACCCTGTTCCAGCGGTGACGCGGCTTTGGGGTGCGACGTCACGGTGGTGCGCAAAAGTTGCTTGGCTTTCGCCAGTCCCTGGATGTGATCGACGTCCGCGTGAGTCGCAATCAACGTGCGGCACTGCGACAACGGAAAATCCATCTCGCGCACCAGGTCAATGATCTCCTCAACCGTATCTTCATACCCGATGTCGACCAACAGCCATTCATTCTGGTCGTACACCAGGTAAACGTTGCAGCCGATTACATGACCGGCCTGGTAATTCATCTCAATAACGTGGGGGAAAACGGGCTTCCGCTGCAACATGAGTGAGTCCTTAGCCGCGACGGGGCGGCGCGAGAGTCCCGGATATGCTTGGCCACGCAGTATAAAAGCGAGTTTGCGGGGCATCAACCAGCACACGGGGCGTGGCGGCTGTGTATTAGCCTGCTCGTTCTTTCCAATTACCGGCGCCTTGGGCAAGTTGGAGAATATTTGCGTCTCCAACACGGACGGTTTCTCCCGATTCGCGTGAAATGACGATTGTCACTGAAAGTTGCCCTATCGCGACAATATGCCGATTAACGGCTGAATGTCTGCGAACCTTGGCGTTAAGGGTCGAATGGTTCCTGGTCCGTTCCTGAGATAAGATGAGCGTCTCTCGTCTTTTGCGGGCGGGAGTGACTTGCGAGAACCACTTTCCTCCGACGCGCAGCCCCATGAACCAGCGACCGACTCCCGCGGTGGGCATCGATCTGGGCACTACGTTCTCCGTAGTTGCCATTTTGGACGATACGAATCGTCCGCAAACGCTCATCAACGCCGAGGGGGACAAGCTCACGCCGAGTGCGGTATTCTTCGAAGGGACGAATACCATCGTCGGCAAGGAAGCAATCAAGGCGATTGCCACCGACGCGGAACAAGTCGCCGAATGCGCTAAACGCGACCTTGGTTTTCGCGTTTATCACAAGATGCTTGGCGGCCGCCAGTACCCACCCGAAGCGATTCAGGCCTGGGTGTTGCACAAGTTGCGTATGGACGCGGAACGCCAGATTGGCAAGTTCAGCAAGGTGGTGATTACCGTGCCGGCCTACTTCGACGAAGTTCGTCGCAAGGCGACCCAGGACTCGGGGTACATGGCGGGCTTCGAAGTACTCGACATCATCAACGAACCGACCGCCGCTGCCATCGCGTTCGGGTTTCAGCGCGGCTTCCTCAAACCGGGTCAGGACGCCGGTGCCGCAAAACGCATTTTGGTCTACGACCTGGGTGGTGGAACGTTCGATGTGACGGTGATGGAAATTGGTGGTCGCGACTTTGTGGCGTTGGCCACCGATGGTGACGTGCAACTCGGCGGCCGAGACTGGGATCAGCGGCTGGTGGATTATGTCGCCGAGGAGTTTATCCGGCAGCATCGTCTCGATCCACGCGAAGACCCGAACACCGCGGGACGGCTGTGGCGGGACTGCGAGGACGCAAAGCGAACCCTTACCGCGCGAGTCAAAGCTACCGTCGCCTGCGACTATCAAGGGCGTGCCGTGCGCGTCGAAATCTCGCGCGACCGGTTCCAGGAACTCACCCAAGACTTGTTGGACCGCACGGCGTTTACTACGAAACAGACGCTGCAGGCTGCGGGATTGACCTGGAAGGACATCGATCGCGTGCTGCTGGTCGGCGGTTCATCGCGCATGCCCGTGGTGCATCAGATTCTGAAGCAATTGAGCGGCAAGGAACCGGATTGCAGTGTCTCTCCTGATGAAGCGGTCGCACACGGCGCGGCGTTGCATGCGGGTCTGCTACTTGACCGCTCGCGCGGGCAAAAACCGTCGTTCCAGATCAAGAACGTTAATTCCCATAGCCTCGGCGTAGTCGCGATGGACCCCGAAACACGTCGTCCGCGCAACGCGATCCTGATTCCCCGCAACACGCCCCTCCCAGCGACGGCTAAACGCATTTTCCGCACGCAAAAGCCTGGGCAGAAATCGATCCTGGTGCAGATCATCGAGGGGGAAAGTCCCTCCCCTGCCGACTGCTCGCAGATTGGCAAGTGCACCGTGCGACCACTCCCCGCCAACTTGCCGCCACAGACACCGGTCGAAGTGACTTTTCGGTACGCCGACAACGGCCGGTTGACGGTTGTGGTCAGCGTAGCAGGGAAACAATTGCGGCATGATATTCAACGCGAGAACAGCTTGACTGCCGAACAGCTCGACAGTTGGCGGAAGTATATTTGCGGTCTTCCTCCCGAATCACGGGCAGACAACAACTAGGTTTGCGCGTGGAAATATTACCGTTCTATTATCTGGCGCCGCAGCGGGAGGGTTGTCCCGTTACTGACGATCGTAGCGGTCGCGGTTCGCGTCACTGAGCAAAACTGAGCCATGGCGAAGCCTAACGATGGGCGAAATCCCGGCTGGCCGCGGCACTTGCGGCAAGTACTCAATCCCAAGCTATGGTTGCGTAACCAGCGGTGCGTTCCTTGTGGTGCGCGCCGGATAAACCATTACACAACAGGCTCGTGACGCGACATGTCGGCCAATCCCCTACAAATCTTGTTGGTGGATGACGATCCCGCCATACAGCGGCTGCTGCGCAAATGGTTGGAGACCGCTGGGTACTCTGTGACCGCGGCCAATGACGGTAGCGAAGCCCAGCGGATCATCGCCGACAGCTGTCCGCAATTACTGATCACCGATTGGGAAATGCCCAATGTCGACGGGCTGGGCCTATGCCGGTGGCTTCGGCAACAAGCAACACAGAATTACATCTACACGATCTTTTTGACTTCCCGCACTGCGTCGGTAGACATGATCACGGCGCTTGAGACTGGTGCCGACGACTTTATCAAGAAACCAGTCGATAAAGGTGAACTGCTCGCACGGGTTCGCTCCGCGGCACGCGTGCTCGAGCTGGAAAGTCGCTTGAGCATTCTCGCTCGGACCGACCCACTGACGGGATTGAATACGCGTCGCACGTTCTTCGAGATGGTGGAACGGGAATGGGTTCGGTCGGAGCGCCATATGTTTCCGCTGTCGTGCGTGATGATCGACATCGACTATTTCAAACGAATCAACGACACCCACGGACACCGCGCTGGCGACCACGCCCTGCGCAGTCTGGCCAAAATTCTGCAGCAGAATTGCCGCGGCAGCGACGTTGTTGGTCGCTACGGCGGCGAGGAATTCTGCGTGCTGTTGCCGGAGACGACCGAGGAACACGCGGTCAGCTGGGCGGAACGGGTGCGACAAACCATTGCCACCGCTCCGGGGTTGGTCCACGACGTGGACATCAGCTTGACGGCGAGTTTCGGCGTTGCGCAGCGATTGGCCGATACCCACACACCGGAGGAACTGGTTGACCTTGCCGATCAGGCGTTACTCGTCGCCAAACGCTCCGGACGTGACCGCGTCGTCGGATTTCAGTCGGTCAGCAGTACCAGGCAAGTTGAGGCCGCGCCGGGCGGTCCAGCCGTTGTCTTTCAGGATAAGAAGGCCGGCGACGTCATGGCCACGATCGTGGCGGGTCTCAAAGAAGAGGATACCGTCGGACTCGCCTCACAATACTTCCTCCGATTCCGCTTTACTTCCGCCCCCGTGGTCGACCAGGACGGAAAGCTGGTCGGGATTCTCTCAGAGCGCGACGTCATGTCGACCATGTTGTTGCCCAACTGGGGGCGGACGATGATCAAGAACGTGATGCGATGCAATGTCGTTTGCTATGAGGAAGAAACTCCGGTCCTGGTGATTTACGAATTCCTGTGTCGCGTGTCGATTCGCGGCGTCTTTATCGTGCGCGACGGGCGGCCCGTGGGAATGATTAGCCGTGCGAGCCTACTGCGCTGGTTCACCAATCTGGTTGCGCTGGATCCCCCCGCGATTCTGGAGGAATTGCCGGGTACGGATTCGTATTCGGACGACGGACC
>CAZFLF010000593.1:0-4983 GCA_964519825.1 uncultured Pirellulaceae bacterium
GGCCTGTTCGCCAATATTATCATCGCAAAGGGATTCGGAGCGATTTCAACCGGATACACGCTCCGTTGGCCGAATATGAGCGACGTCCGCCGCTGGCCGTTCATTCGCCGCTGTTCAAGAAAATCATCAAAGCTGACGGGAATCTTGCCAAACGTCGTTTTGCCACCGCAGCGAACCAGTACACCCATATCGTGGAGCATCCCAGCTTCGATTCGCTGCCGGCGACACTACGAGCGTCAGTATTCGTGGATCGTGGAATGTGCTACCGCAAACTTCGGAACGCACGCGCAGCACTGGCCGACTGTGCCGAGGCTGCAAGGCTGAATCCGTCGAGTTTTGCTCCGCACTTGAACGCCTCTCTGGTGCTGGCCCAAGACCTTGAATGTTACGAGGAGTCGCTTGTCGAATTTGATCGGCTCATCCAATGCGATCCGATCAGGCCCGATGCATATTCATCGCGTAGCAACGCAAAGTGCGCCTTAGACGATGAAGACGGTGCGGCGGACGATCTCACACTTGCGCTGCGACTCGATCCCACGAACCCCGACGCCCTCTTCAACTTAGGGATTCTTCGCGGAAAGCAAGGACATTTGCAGGAAGCGGCGAAGTGGTTGGGAAAAGCTTTGGACTGCGCGCCACACGACGCCGACACTCGGCTCTACTACGCCATTGTTTTGGCAGACAGCGGCCGCTTGGCGGAGGCCGAACAAGTCGCCAACAAAGATCCGCGAATCTTCGGAAAATGGATGCAAGCCAAACGCAGGCGTCACCTGTGAACTTGGCATTCGGTCAGTGCATTACTTTTAGCTTGCACCTCTACAGGCAGTGCCCCTGTCACGGAGTGACTAAAATATGTTCATGAATTGGCAAAACGCTTTCTTCGAGCAGCTAGGGCCGGGAGATTTCAGCGGGACGACGTTTAGCGACTGGTTGCGTGTACTGGTTAAGAATCGCTTCGCGGTCGATATTCCGTACTGGCCCAGGGCGGCGCTGACCACAAGCAACAGCCTCCTGAATTCGTTGATTCGCCTCGTGGAAAACTTTCGGCATGGAGCCGAAGTTGCCAAGACGACGATACCGCCGCCACTGTTCGTGCTGGGTATGTGGCGAAGCGGCACCACGCACTTGCATAACTTGCTAACGAAAGCAAGCCGTTCGCGTTCCCCACGACGTACCAAGTCCTCTATCCGCACACATTTCTAGTCACGGAACCAAGCGGTAGTCGGGTCATGGAATCGATGATGCCTGTGACCAGGCCGATGGACAACGTTCGCAGCGGCGCCGACGAGCCGCAGGAAGACGAGTTCGCTTTGGTCGCCAGGGGACTCTCATCCGCCGGTACATCCCGTACGGCTCGTGCACCTCGGGACCGCTCCGCTACAATCCGATCAAGTTGCAGCAGTCATTCTTGAGCTGGTAAGCTGCGCGCCGGAAGACTTGGCGGGCAATTGAATCCGCAGAGGCGGATCCCCGCGAAGTCGGCTCAACTAGGCGTTAGGTTGCTCATGTGAGCGAAACAACGGAGCGTCGAGCGAAGAAACTCCTGAGCGCTCTAATCCAGCGCACACATTCTGGCCATCCGTGCTACGGACAATATGTTGTGTCTGTAATTGGTTGCCCCCGCGTTCCAAAGCCGGGTTCTGAACATGGGCGCAGGTTGCTTGATCTCGCTTGTCAGTATCTGAGCATTACGGGCAATGCGGAAATCCAGATTCCGGAATCTTTGTTGCGAGATCCGCACGGCGAAATCGTAATTCAGAAGGCCAAACGAAGGTGTGGAAGCAAGATCGTTCTCGAACTACATCCGGCCGCAACCTAACTAGCGATTGAACGTGCGAACTGGAAATGGTTTGATGACGAACGGGGGAGTCCCGCCTGGGTAACTCTCAGCCAGAGGCCCAGTATCGAGTTTTGCAGCGTGACATCCCGCACGACTCATGCGCTGTGGCACCGCGCCGCAATGTCAAACAAGTTGCCGCAGGCATTCTTGAGCTGGTAAGCTGCTCGACGAAAGACTTGGCGGGCAAGTGAATCTGCACGGGCGCGTCTCCCGCGAAGTCCGATGCACGACCTTTCTGAGTACGGCCGGATAGTTCGCAATACGTTCGTTCACCGGCTTGAGGTGGGTTTGTCCATGAGGCTACCAGAAGACGACAAACCCGACCCGCAAAGTTTTCCTGGAGGGAGGAGAGAAGAGCCGCAATCACTCTTGATCCCGCAAACGATAACTTTGACACCAGAGAACGACGACACCCGCACGTTGCCGGACGGCTACCCGCTCACGAGTGGAGCCATGGAGGATTTGCCGGCTGGCTTGCGTGACCACCAGCGATACCGAATCATTCGTCGGATCGGCCATGGAGGAATGGGCCAAGTGTATTTGGCAGAACACCGGATGATGGGCCGTACCGTCGTCCTCAAGACGATCCGTCTCGACTCCGCGGAAAACCCAGCCCTCGTGGAACGGTTCCATCGCGAAGTTCGAGCAAGTGCCAAGCTCAGCCACTCAAACGTGGTTGCCGTCTACGACGCCGAACACTCCGCTGACACCTTGTTCTTGGCGATGGAATACCTACAAGGTGAGGATTTGCTCTCAGTAGTCCGTCGAACCGGTCGGTTGGACGGACCCACAGCCTGCATAATGCTGCGTCAAGCGACTGCGGGCGTCAAGCATGCCCACGACCGCGGCGTGATCCACCGCGACATTAAGCCCAACAACCTCTTTCTGGTACGGGGCGAGGAGTCTATTGGTCCGGGTGTGGTCAAGGTCCTCGACTTCGGACTTGCAAAAGTGTTGCAGGACGCAGGCGTGTATCAGTATGGCACGCCAGCCGGGTTCGCCATGGGCACGATCGGGTTTATGTCGCCAGAGCAGGCGACGGATACGCGCTCGGCCGGAATCCAGGCAGACATCTTCAGTTTGGGCCGCACCTTGTACTACTTGGTGAGCGGGAAACTGCCCTACCGGGACGGAATTCGCAGCCTAATGCAGGAGGAATCCGGGCAAAATCCTGTGGTTCCGCTCGATCGAATTTGCGCGGATGTCCCATGCGACGTCGTCGGCTTAGTCGAGAGGATGACCGCCAGGCGATCCGAGGATCGGTTCCAGTCGTGTGCGGAGTTGCTGGCCGCTCTCGCTCGTCTGTGCCCGGATTAACAAACCGCGTCAGGACATGGCCGGCGCCGCTGATCACTTAGGAGTTACGGTGAAGAGAGGGCGGTGATGAACTGCTTAGGACTGATCGAGAAACTGCCGCTGCCGACGCTCGAACAAACGGCCCGGTTCGCCGACCACGTCGCGAACAACCATAGCTGGTACAAGCACCTGCCATTTTTCCCGCCCGGCGCTTCGTTCGTCTTCTTCCTGAACCCGCACGCCGGTAAGGGGGTCAGTCTAGCTGATGAACCCTTCGTCGTTTATGAGATCGATAAGGGAGACTACTTTAGCCACCACAGCCGGCTGGCGACGGCGGAATACTTCGACCGCTTCGGTCACTGGGACTACTGGGTCGATGATAATCCTCGCGTTGCCAAGCATCAGGATGGCCCGTGGCTCTACGGGGTTGGCGGTAGCCGGTCACTGTTTTCCAAGGTCGTGCGGGAAAAGTGGAGTTGTCGATTCACTGCGTTCCTGAAGCCCGCGCCTCCCATGCTCACCCTCCGCGCGCGCGAACTGGGTCAGGAGGTAGAGGAGTTCTGGGCGTATGCGAGGCAGCACCCACTGCTACCCGAGGTTGCACGGTATGATGTGCTGGCCCGACAAGCTGGAACCGGCCGGGAGTTGGACTGGGAGTACCACGGGCTCTTTTCGTTCATGGAAGCCGAGGTAGGCGTCCAACGGGAGCGGTTGCTTCAGACTCTCTGGGTAATCCGCGAAGCTCTTGTGGAGTTCCAACGGGGTGGCGCCGAGCCTCTGTAAGGACTCTGAAGTCACGCAGGCACACGTCAGTGTGTCTTTGCAGTATCGAGTGGAGTTCGAAGCGCGAATAAGGCGGTTTACGATTGGGACATATTCACGATTTCCGCAGCGTCCGATCAAGTTGCCGCACGCATTCGTGAGCTGGTAAACTGCACGACTGAAGACTTGGCGGGCAATCGAATCCGCAGAGGCGCATCCCCCGCGAAGTTGGCTCAGCCCAAGGCACGATCTAGCCGTGTGAGTACAGTCAGATAGATCGCAATTCGTTCGGCAGCACAGGCGGTTGGTGATCGAACGCCAATCCGCAGCGTCCAGTGGATTATTGATTGTATGCTTGTGTCCCCGATTGACTTGCTTGCGTTGGCTAACGTATTCGTCGCGAAGGGCTCTTCGCCATGACCCAAGATTCCCGCGAACCATCAGCTCAGGTGCACTTTCTCATTGCATTCGTCGTGCTCGCAATTGGCACATTTGCACTCGGCGGTCCGGTGATCTCAATGATGTGTGTCGGATCTGGCGTTACATTGTTGTTTGGCATCTTGCTTATCCGCGCCGCGTGGCTGACGCGAAATGATGGCTGGATCAGTGGCGCTATGTTTGGCGGCTTGATCGTGCTCATCGGTGCCGCCGCGACTGTCCTCTCGCTCGTATTTCTCGGGGCGTACGCAAGATTCTGATTGGTCCATGAAGTCACCGCATTTGTATTGTTACTCGTGTCCTTCCGTGGCGGCCGATCCGCATGAAAATTGATTGATGGTGTCAGCGCGATCGACATGAAGTTGGATGGCTCGTCCTGCGGGACAAAACCACTGCGAACAATTCGATGAACGTGCGAACTGGAAACGATTAGTTGACAAGCGGGGAAACCCCGCCTAGGTAGTACCGCTTCCCGCTGGCCGGTCGTTACGCCCGCCGGGCTCTCGGTCTCGTGCCACGTTGAATTCCGGCCTCTTCCACCACACCTCATCCCGCACGACTCGTGCTCTTCGAGAACGCTCCGCAGCGTCCGATCAAGTTGCCGCGGGCATTCTTGAACTGTTAAGCTGCGCACCGGAAGACTTGGC
>CAZFLF010000594.1:0-4977 GCA_964519825.1 uncultured Pirellulaceae bacterium
TACTACCTGCGTGACGACAGTCGTCGTCATTGGTCATTGCGATTGCTGCCTCGAAACATGGAGCATGTTGTGCAAAAGCCCGAAGGGAAGCTGACCCCCGCCCAATTCGAGATTATGCAGGCCATCTGGAGTTCCACGAATGGCCTGACGGTTGCCGAGATTTGGGAGGCAGTCTCGAAGACGCGCGATGTTGGGCGCACTACGGTGCTAAACCTGGTGGATCGACTCGAAAAGCGTGGCTGGCTGAAGCGGCGGAAGTCGGAGCAAGGTTTTCGATACATTGCCGCGATCGATGAACAGACGACGTCGAGCCAAGTCGCGCGCGAGTTCGTCGACGAGTTTTTTCAAGGCTCGGCCAGCGAACTGGTCCTGAGTCTCCTCGGCTCGCAGCGTTTGTCACGCGAAGAAGTTGACGATCTAAGGAAGTTGCTGGACGACGCGGCATCCCAATCTCCACAGCGAAAAGGAAAACGGTCATGAGCGACAGCAGCCAGTTTGCGGTAAACAGCTCGACGTTGATCGATCTCTTGAATATTGCGCTGGGTTCGTCGCTGGCATGTGGTGTTGGACTTGCCATTTCGCTTCTATGTCGGCGTCTATCCAATCCGGCGCGTCACGCGATCTTAGTTTCGTCGCTGTTATTATCGTTGTTGTGCCCATTGCTCGCCGGTCTGGCGCAATGGTCGCACATGTCGCTATTTCAACTTGAAGTCGATAACAGCCCGCGCCAGAGGTCCGACACCCTTCGCGATGCTCTTCCAACGATCGGCGATCTGTCCTCAAAAAAGATGGCGTTCCGCGAGGGCACTGACAGTCCGCGGTCTCCCACGGCGACGAGCACAGACGCTGTGGGAGCGACGACTCACGCGGCCGAGGTTCAAGGCTCACCGAAAAGCGATGTTTATCCATCTACTGCCACTAGCTCGTCGATGTTGAATCTGAGTCATGTCGTCATTATCGCCATGATTCTGTGGATGGCCGGCATCTTAGTGAAGTTCGTTCGTATGGTTCGCGGCTTGTTCTTTGTTCGCGACTTTGGTCGGACGTGCGTGCCGGTTTCGCAGTCGCGACTCCTTCGAGCGTTGCGCGACGCGGAACAGCGTCTGGGTCGCAACGGACCGATACCAATCCAGTCGTCGCCGCTTGCGCCCGCACCACTTGTCATGGGATTATGGCGGCCCCGTATTGTGGTACCGAACGGTATTGAACAAGAACTCGACGACGAGCAGCTTGTCGACGTGTTGGCCCACGAAGTGGCTCACCTCAAACGACGAGACCATTGGGTCGGCGTCGTGCAGAGCGCCGCCACGATGGTCTATTGGTGGAACCCACTCGTCGGTTGGGCGAGCTCGCTGATTAGCGATTTGCGCGAGCAGATATGTGATGATGCGGCGACCAACTCGTCGCGCGAGCGCCGTTACGCCCAGGCGCTCGTAAAGCTGGCGGACCTGGTATTGCAGCGTTCGTGCATCCCTGCGTCCATCGGCATACTGCCATTTAAGAAGAACCATCTGCTGCGACGAATCTCGCGGTTGCTCGATGCCGACCGGTCGCGTGTCACATCGCTGCGCCGAAGAGCATGGGTCGGAGTGGCGTTGGTCAGCTGCGGATTAGCTTGTTTGATGGCGATGACCAGCTTGTCTTTACCAACGACGCGTGCCGCCACGAATGACGCAATGGTGACCGCGCCCGCCGATGCGCCAGACGACCAGAAAACAAACGCGTCCAGCGCCGACGTTGACAAATCCGGCCCGCCGTTTCGCTTACCTCCGCAGCTGACCGGAACCGTCACGGCCGAAGATGGAACGCCGATTCCAATGGCCCGTGTGACGTTCGAGTTTAGCGCATCCGACAAATTGAGCCGAACCGCTCCCAAGCAGCTTCGGCGAGTTGAAGTCGCCACGAATCCCGCAGGTCAATATCAGATTGATACGCGCGACTTCCCGGTTCTCGCCGAATCCGAACCCGAATCCGGATTTGATATCACGATCTATGCCACAGCGGGCGAGTTCGCGGAGACTTGGTCGGCGTTCTGGCATCCGGCCAAAGAGGCTTCGACAGTCCAGTTGCAACCTTTGAAAATGCCGGCTGGACGCGTCGTACGTGGACGGGTCCACGGCCCGGGAAACCAGGCGGCCAATCCAGTCATCCTGCGAGCGCTAGCTACATTCAACCCCATGAAACTCTGGAGCCCGCGCCCCGTTTTGATCGAACCTGATGGCAGTTTCGAGATCTCCGTTCCGAAGGAGTTGGATTCTGAGCTGGTGTTCGTATCTGGGAAGTTCGCTCCGGTGCGAGTTGCTGTGCCGGCCAATGCAACTCGCATTGATGACGTTGTGCTTCCGCCAGGGACATCGCTCACGGGACGTGTTCTGAATCGCGACGGCGAGCCGATTGCGGCCTGCGTGGTGGTTGCCACCGAAGAAAGTGACGCACGGCTTCACATTTATCGAGCGGTAAAAACCAATGCCCAAGGCGAATACCGTCTGCCGCCGCTCCTCGGACGGTTCAAATTGCACCTTGCTGACACAGCGTCTACCAGCGATCGGATCGACGACAACGAACTCAAGTCCGACAGCAAACCACCCCCTGTGGCTCCAATACAAATCACCCTGAATGGAGAATCGCGCGAGCAGCAATTCCTAATCCAGGCAGGCCCCACCTTGATGGTACGAGGGACAATTCGCTGGGCTGACGGAAGGCCGGCACGGAACTGCGAAGTATCTGCTTGGAGCGGCGGTGTACAACTGGCTCGGCTGCACTCCGACGCGAACGGAGCCTACGCGGTGCAACTGCCTCGACCGGTTGACGACATCGCAATTAGTGCGATTGGATTGTTGGACAAACAGCGTGCATTTCATATCGCTTATCCGATAACAACTGTTGAGGCTCAAGAGAAGAACGCCCAATTCCTGGTCTTCAAACGGCTCGACCAGGAACTGGTCGAGGCCGATTGGGAACTACGGCCTTTCAAAGCCGCAACGGTGGCGGAACCTTCTGCTGGTAGCGACGAACTTGCACGCCTTCGCCGAAAGTATGAGGAACAATCCAACGTCTATGCCAAGGCTTCAAAGGCGGCCAAGACGCCCGAAGCAGAACAAGAAATCTATAAGACTCAGGATCCTCGCAACTTCGTCGCGCCCGATGTTTTGGCCTTAGAGGCGAAATATCGAGGCAGCTCAACGGCAATCGAAGCCATGGGATGGCTCGTGCGTATGGCTCGCAGCGTTGGCAGTGCGGACATTCCTGTCTCAAAAGCACGTCAGGAGGTGGTTGACATCCTCCTCGAACATTATCTCGAACACCCTGATCTGGACTTGTTCCTTGACCAGTTCGAGTCGGGCGCTGACGTCGAACGTGGCGAGACGTTGCTCCGCCGATCGCTTAAGAGTCCTCATCGCAAAGTGCGAGCCGCGGCCACTTACCACTTGGCCAGCTATCTCTGGCTTCACACGCATAGCAAAGAAGAATACCAGCCGATCATTGATCTGTTGGCAAACGACCCGCAGTTCGCTCGGGAGATTGAATACATCGCGTCGCAGATTCAGAAACTCACCCCCGTGGATCTCGCAAAACAACGTGTGGAGACGGAGCAATTGGTTCAGCAGGTACGGCAAGATTACGCCGATGTGAGTCCCCCACAGCAAGATTACTGGACATACGGTGAGCTTGCGGAGTCCCTGTTGTTTGAGATGAACTACTTAGCGATCGGCAAGATCGCTCCGGAAATCCAAGGAGTGGATGTGCAGGGTCAGCCAGTCCACCTGACGAAACTTCGCGGAAAGTTCGTCGTCGTCTCGTTCACGCACGTTCAACCTTACCAGTTCGCGCACTTGAAAGAATTAGCAAAGAAGTTTTCGAATGACGAAGTCACGATCGTGAACGTAATGTCCTATGCCAAGAATGAAGAAGTGAATCAGCACGTTGCAGCGGGTGAGATCACTTGGCCTGTCTTGGCTCACGAACAATATGGCCCGATCACGCGACAATGGAACATTCATGGTTGGCCCCAGATTTACGTGATCGATCCGCGCGGTGTCATTCGGGTCAAAGGCATACCATCCGATTGGGTAGTGCGCGTAGTTGGTTGCCTACTGGAAGCGAACAAACTGGGGAGATGAAGGGTGTTCAGGTAACCGTTCAGGCAAAAATGGTCACGTCCGTCTTTTCAATTCGGCGAGCATCTTCAATAATCGTTCGGTGATGCGATCGGCAGCGGATACTTCGAGGTAACTACTGCGAGCACGCCACGTCTCGTACCCACCCCATTCGTGATGCTTCGCGGTCGGCAGATAACCGTTGTACCCGTTCGCGAGCGAAATGGTGAAATGCTGCGCGAAGGGGGACCGCTGCTTTAAGTCGAGCCCAATCTCGACAAACACCTCGCACGGAATGGCGGCGATGCTGAGCGCTCCGACGCGCAAGACCTGCAATTTTACCGGAACTTCGTTGGGATACGCATCGAGCAGCAGGGCTTCTCGCGCGTAAATGGCGCTTTGAGTCGAGAATTGGCCATCCTTATCTTTTGGTGTCGTTTCCAGTATCCGTTTGGCAGATTCCAGTTCGCTCGCCGAGGCCTTGCGCACTTTGAGCTGAAGGTCCGCCTCGAGACAGTCGAGCGATGTTTCCGGTTGGAAGGAGATCGAGTCGTACGCCTTGATCGCCGCATCCGCAACGCTGCGCGCGACGTTGCCGAGCTGTTCATCAGGCATCCGTTTTGGAGGCGCTGGTGCTCCGAAGTTGACATTGTTGATATTGCCGCTCGTACCGTTCGACATGATGCCAACAAAGGGTGGCTTATCCTGGTAGCGCCCGTCCGTGACCTTCAGACGCTGTCCAACCTCCTCGGCGAACGCCGCAAAATAGTCAGCGGAAATAGCGGGATTGCCCCCGACATAATGCAGGCTGTAATTGGCGAGCAACGCGAGCGGTCGGCGATCCGCCTTGGACCGAACCACTAAAACCGAAACCTCGGGA